>CAZXLP010000167.1:0-3418 GCA_964642085.1 uncultured Anaerolineaceae bacterium | reverse complement strand
TTGATGCCGCGCTCGATGTCGACCAGGCTCACGCTGGCATTGGCCAGGCGCTTGCTGACCAGCTCGCGGATGGTGATGTCTTCCTTCAGCAGGCTGGTGTACGACTTGTCGGCGTACCACTTGGCGTTCCACGTCCGGGACGTGCCCAGGCGGAAGCCGTACGGGTGAACCTTTCGACCCATCTCTAGGCCTCCTTGCTCTCGACCACGACGGTGACGTGGGTCATCGGCTTGTGGATGGCGAACGCGCGACCCTGCGCGCGCGGGCGAAATCGCTTGAGGGTGGGCCCTTCATTGGCGGTCGCCTCTGCGACGATCAGGTCGTCGACCGCCAGGTCATGGTTGTTCTCTGCGTTCGCCGCCGCGCTGCTGAGCACCTTGGCGACGTCGCGCGCCGCCTCCTGGGGCATGAACTTGAGAGCGGCCTTGGCCTCGGTCACGGGCATGCCGACGATCGCCCGGGTAACCAGGCGCGTCTTGCGCGTGGAGTGGCGCAGGTACTTGGCGGTGGCTGATACGCGCATTCGTTCGACCTACTTCAACGCCGAGGAGCGCTCGGTGTGTTTGCCGTGGCCGCGGAAGCTGCGTGTGGGCGAGAACTCGCCCAGGCGATGGCCGACCATGTTCTCGGTGACGTAGACCGGGATGTGCTTGCGTCCGTTGTAGACGGCGATCGTGTGGCCGACGAAGTCGGGGAAGATCACGCTTGCACGCGACCACGTCTTCAACACGCGCTTCTCATTCTTCTTGTTCATCGTCTGGACGCGTCCAAGGAGGCGCGCCTCGACGAAGGGTCCCTTCTTGAGGGAACGAGACATCAGTGACCTCCTCCCTAACTCTTCCGGTGCCGGGAACGGACGATGTTCCGTCCGGTGATCTTGTTGCGACGAGTGCGGTGGCCCATCGCCGGCTGGCCCCATGGGGTCTTCGGCGGCATGCCCGTCGGGGACTTGCCCTCGCCGCCGCCGTGGGGGTGGTCGCGCGGGTTCATCACGACGCCGCGGACCTCCGGTCGCTTGCCCATGTGGCGGGCACGACCGGCCTTGCCGATGCTCTGGTTCTCGTGGTCGAGGTTGCCGACCTGGCCAACAGTGGCCATGCAGCGCATGTCGACGCGGCGCACTTCGCCCGAGGGCATGCGCACCTGCGCGTCGGTCCCTTCCTTGGCCAGCAGCTGGGCAGCCGTCCCGGCCGACCGAACCATCTGGCCGCCGCGGCCGGGAACCATCTCGATGTTGTGGATGGTCGTGCCGAGCGGGATGTTCTTGAGCGGCAGCGCATTGCCGACGCGAGCCTCGACGTTGGGGCCGGCGACCACGACGTCACCCACGCCCAATCCGTTGGGGACGAGCATGTAGCGTTTCTCGCCGTCGCGGTAGTGGAGCAGGCCGATGCGAGCCGAGCGGTTGGGGTCGTACTCGACGGTTGCGAGGCGCGCGGGCACGCCCCACTTGTCGCGCTTGAAATCGATGCGCCGGTAATTGCGCTTCTCCCCGCCGCCGCGGTGGCGGACGGTGAGGCGACCCTGGTTGTTGCGGCCGCTGATGCGCGTCGACGACTCGAGCAGCGGCTTGTGCGCTTCCTTGGTGGTGATGTCGTCGAACGTGGACCGCGTGACGAAGCGACGGCCGGGCGAGGTGGGCTTATAGCTGCGAAGCGGCATCTGCTAGACCCCCTCGAAGAATTCGATCTTCTGGCCGCTGGCGATCGTCACGACAGCCTTCTTCCACGGCGAGGTCCAGCCTTTGATGCGGCCCTTGCGGCGGTTGCGCGACTTCTCTTTGGCGTGCGTCGTCGACACGTTGACGGTCAGGACGTCGACCTTGAAGAGCTCCTCGACCGCGTCCTTGACCTGGAGCTTGTTGGCCTCGGTGTGAACGCGGAAGGTGTACTTGCCGCGCTGCGTTTCGTCCATCGACTTTTCGCTGATCACCGGCTTGAGCACGATCTGGGATGCCATGAGCGTCATGCGTACACCTCCGACATCGTGTCGAGCGACGGCTGGGTGATGAGCAGGGTGTCTGCGTTGATCACGTCGACGACGTTCAGCGAATCGGCCCGGATGACCACGACCAGAGGCAGGTTGCGCGCGGAGATCTCGAGGTTCGCATCACTCCCAGTAGCGACCACCAGTACGCGTCCATTGGCCTGGAGTGCGGTGAGGTAGCCGGCAAGATCGCGCGTCTTGGGCGCGTCGAGGCCGAGCTCGTCGACGATGCGGATGGCGCCGTCGCCGTACTTGGCGGTCAGAGCACCCTGAAGTGCCGCGCGCTTCATGCGCTTCGGCAGTCGCTGCTCGTAGCTGCGCGGATGGGGGCCGAACACGACGCCGCCGCCCTTGTAGTGGGGCGAGCTGCGCGAGCCCTGGCGGGCACGGCCGGTGCCCTTCTGGCGATACGGCTTGGCGCCGCCGCCACGAACGTCGCCGCGAGTGAGCGTGTTGGAGGTGCCGAGCCGGCGTCCCGCCAGCTGGGCGATGACGGCCTGGTGGATGAGCGCCTCATTGATCGGGGCGTTGAACAGCACCTCGTCCAGCTCGACTGTGCCCAACTCGGCGCCTGTCTTGGAGAACAGCTTCGTGCTCGGCATCACTTGGCCTTCCTGACAATGATCATCGCGTTGCGCGCGCCGGGGAGCGCCCCCTTGATCAGCAGCAGGTTGCGCTCGGCGTCGGTGCGCACGATGGTCATCTTCTTGAGGGTGACCGTGTCGTTGCCCATACGACCGGCCATGCCCGTGCCCTTGAACACCTTGCCCGGATACGTGCCGGCACCGACCGAGCCGGGCTGCCGGTGAGAGTCAGAGCCGTGCGTCTCCGGCCCGCGCCGAAAGTGGTGACGCTTGATCGTGCCCGAAAAGCCCTTGCCCTTGCTGACGCCGGAAACGTCGACGATCTCGCCATCGGCGAAGAGCGACACGTCGAGCGTCTGCCCGACCTCGTACTCGGAGATGTCATCGAGGCGGAACTCGCGGTTGTGCTTTACGGACGGCAGCCCCTTGAGCTGGCCGGCGCGCGGCTTCGTCAACTTCCGGGCAGTGCCCGCGCCGAGCTGCACGGCGGTATAGCCGTCGCGCTCCACGGTGCGCAGCGCGGTGACCGTATTCGGTTGGATCTCAACCACGGAGACGGGCACGGAGGTGCCGTCCTCGATGAAGATCGAGGTCATGCCGATTTTCTTGCCGATTACGCCGATAGCCATCTACATCTTTATCTCGATGTCGACACCCGCAGGAAGCGAGAGCCGCATCAATGCGTCGACCGTCTTTGCCGCCGGGTCAAGGATGTCGATCAGCCGCTTGTGAGTTCGAATCTCGAACTGCTCGCGGCTGTCCTTGTCGATGAAGGGCGAACGGATGACGGTGAACTTCTCGATTCGGGTAGGCAGCGGCACAGGCCCGACGACGTCGGCGCCGGTGCG
>CAZXLP010000166.1:0-3499 GCA_964642085.1 uncultured Anaerolineaceae bacterium | reverse complement strand
TGATGGACCGGCTGCGCTACGACCCGAGCGTCCAGGACAACGAGGTCCTCGAGCTGTCGCTTCGGCAATCGCAGGATCTGATCGGCCGGTGGCACGGGCGCGACAACGGCCGCCTACTGTACGCAGTCACCCCACGCTTCGCGGTCAGCTGCTCGGCCGAGATGCTCCGGGAATCAGCCTCTCTGGCCGCCGCCACGGGCGCGTACTGGCAGACCCACCTGGCGGAGGACAGGCAGGAAGTCGACGAGGTGCTGGAGCTGTTTCCCGACGCCCTGGATTACACGGACGTCTACGACCGTGCCGGCGGTCTCGGCGAGCGCGCGATCCTGGGCCACGCGATCCACCTCTCGGAACGGGAGATCGACCGCCTCGCCGAAACGAAATCGCGCGTCGCGCACTGCCCCTCGTCGAACCTGTTCCTGTCGAGCGGCGCGATGCGGCTGGCACGCTACCTGGAGGCGGGCATCAGCGTCGGACTGGGCACGGACGTCGCCGGCGGCCCGGATCTGAGCCTCTTCTCCGTGATGCGCGCGGGCGCATATACGCAGAGCGGGCTGCGCACCATGCTCGGTGAAACCCGACCGTCACTGACGCCGCTCGATTGGCTTCGCCTGGGCAGCCTCGATGGCGCCCGCGCGCTCGGACTGGGAGACACATTCGGCTCGCTCGAGGCCGGCAAGGAGGCCGACTTCATCTGCGTGGATCCGAGCGTGACCGCGCCGCTACCGGGCCAGGAAACCGACGATCCGGCCGAGATCATGAGCCGGCTGATCTATCGCGGCCGGCCGGACATGGTCCGCGCCGCCTGGGTGCGCGGGAAGTTGCTCGACGCCTGACGGCAGAGGCCGTCGGCTTTCGAGCGGTTAGGCGTCCGAGCAGATCATCTGTCCCGCGAAGGTCACTCCGTCGTATGTCACGCCTTCGAAGTCAAGGGTCAGAGACGTGCCGGCGCGGTTCACGTCGATCGTCGCCGAACCCTCGTTGTCCCGTGTCGCGTTGCCGGTGTACTGCGTGCCGACGCCGCTCTCCGATTTGAAGTCGAAGCTGACGCCGCCGTCGACGATGTCGGTCGTCGAGCCATCCTCAGCCGGTACGTCAGTCGCCGCGACGGTGATGCCAAAGCGATGGATCTGGCCGTTTGGCGCGGCGGTGTACCACGCGACGGCGATGAACTCGTCGCCCTCGAACGTGAACGAGCAGTCGCTGCCGTCGCTGGCGAGGCCGATGACGTCGTGCGGGCCATCGCGCCCGCCGCGCGTGTCGTTGGTCAGCGTGACGCGCGCCACGATGCCGGCGTCACTGAGCGAGGGATCGAGGCTTGCGCCGGGTCCAGCGGAGGGAGCGGTGGTTGGCTCGGCGGTGGCTGGCGCTGCGCTGGGCGTCTCGGTGGACGGCACGACGGTTGCGATTGGAGGCGAGCTGGGCACCAGAGTTGACGGAGGGGTGGTCGGCTGGCCTCCCGTGCAGGCGACGAACAGAGCGGCTGACAGGAACAAGGTGGCACGGCGAAGGAGGAACATGGTTCTCCTGGAGCTTGGCGCGGCGGGCGATTGGCGCCGGCGGCGCGGATGGCAGAGATCTTGGGTCGATTGTAGGTCGGATCAGTAGCCTTGCCTGGAATGGAGTCCTGCGACCTGTTGATCGAGGGCGGCACAATCGTCGACGGCAGCGGGGCTGCTGGTCGAGCGGGATCTGTTGCCGTCCGTGGCGACCGAGTAACAATCCTCGCCCCCGATGACCAGCGGCCCGAAAGAATTGGTCGCGCAGTCGATGCAAGTGGCAAGGTGGTCGCGCCGGGTTTTATCGACCTCCACTCGCACGCCGGCCTGATGATCCTGGCCGACCCACTCCACGAGCCCAAGGTCCGTCAGGGGGTGACGACCGAGGTGATCGGGGTCGATGGCCTGTCCTATGCACCTCTCCCCTCACGCGCCGACCTGGAGGCGCTGATAACGATGAACGCCGGCCTGGACGGCGCGCCAGATATCGGCGCCGACTGGGACGACGTCGCGGGCTACCTCGACCGATTCGACGGCAAGGTTGCGGTCAACGTTGGCCTGCTCATAGGCAACAGCGCACTCCGCATCTGCCGCCTCGGCTGGGACGACGTGCCGGCGGATGCCGCGGCAGTTGCCGACATGAGCGCGATGCTGCGCGAAGCGATGGAAGCCGGCGCCCTCGGTCTATCGAGTGGCCTGGACTACCCGCCGGGTGCGTTTGCGACGACCGAGGAACTGGCGACACTCACAGCGGCCGCCGCCCGGGCTGGCGGCATCTACCACACGCACGTGCGTTACCCGCTCGGTGACCGGTACCTGGATCCGTTCCGCGAGGCGATCGAGATCGGGCGGCTTGGCCAGGGCCCCGTCCACATCACCCACTTCTACCACCGCCAGACGCACCCGGGCGGCCCGGAACCGCTTCTCGCGCTGGTCGATGACGCGCGGGCTGAAGGCCTCGACGTCACCTTCGACACGTACCCATATGAATGGGCATCCACGCGCCTGCTCATCCAGCTGCCGCAATGGACCCAGGCCGGCGGCCCCGGGCCGTTGAAGGAACGCCTGGCCGATCGCGGCGCGCGGGAACGCGTTCGAGCGGAGCTGAGCGAGCGCGGCGCCGCATACACATCACCGGCGGGTTGGTCCGACGTTCGGCTGGGCTACTTCGCGACTGCGGACAACCTGCGCTGGGAAGGACGCACGCTGGCCGACGTGATGACCGACAGAGGCACCGACGCCGTCGACACGATCTGCGACCTGCTGCTCGACGAGGACCTGCGCATCAACCAGGTAACGTCGGGCCCATGGACAGAAACGATGCACCACTTCGTCGTCCATCCGGTCGGGATGTTCGGGACCGATTCGACGTTCATCGGCGCCAAGCCCTCACCTAGAACCTATGGCTCCTTCCCCCGCGTGCTGGGGGAGTTCGTCCGCGACCGCGCCCTTCTCGGGCTCGAAGAGGCGGTGCGCAAGATGACCGCGGCACCTGCGGCGCGACTCGGCCTGCACGATCGCGGCCTGCTGCGTGACGGCTACAACGCAGACATCGTCGTATTCGATCCCGAGACGGTCCGTTCCAACGCCACGTACGACGAGCCGCGCCGGTACCCGGACGGAATCGACTACGTTGTCGTCAACGGCCAGCTGGTTGTGGACGACGGCCGGCACACAGGTGCGCTTCCAGGTCGCGTCGTCCGACGCTAGAACGGCTTCGTCACCATCAGGAAAACGATTGCGATGATGAGCGCGGCCTGGATCATGCCCAGCCGGCGGCCGCGCTTGACGAGAGCGGCGATATGCGGTGGCGGACCTGAGGGAGGCGGTGCGCCGGGTGCGGGTGTCGGCGGTGGCGCCGATGTCGCCTCGATGAGCTTGTTCACCGTCGGCAGGCCGATGCCGATGGAGACGACAAGCGCCGCCGCATACAGTGCGATCGAGACGAGGAGCCAGTAGGTCGCGAACAGGTTGTAGCCCATCTTCCAGATGAGCAGCAG
>CAZXLP010000165.1:0-3506 GCA_964642085.1 uncultured Anaerolineaceae bacterium | reverse complement strand
CGGGCCGGCGACAACGCGCCGATGGTTCAGCTCGAGCTGGTCTGAGAGACAAGCTGGCCCGAGAGGGCGGCACCGCAAAGATCGCCCGAGAGGGCGGCTCCGTTCGCTACAGCGCACGGGTCGAATACGACGGAACTGACTTTGCCGGCTTCCAGTTGCAGACCGGAGCCAGGACAGTGCAGGGAGAGCTGGAACGCGCTCTGACTCGACTCTCGGCAGAAGGCCGGGTGCGGGTCGACGGCGCGGGAAGGACGGACGCCGGAGTCCACGCTCGCGGGCAGGTGATCGCATTCACCTACACCGGGCGCCTCGGGCGCGACGAGCTCAGACGAGCGCTCGCTGCCTTCCTTCCACCGGATATTGGCCTGGGGCCGCTGCGGCCAGTCGATCGTGGCTTCAATCCGCGATACCGGGCCAAGTGGCGGGAGTACCGCTACGTGATCTGGAACGGGCCGCACAGCCCGTTGCGCGAGCGATATGCGCTCGGTGTCGGTGATCGACTGGACGTCGCGGCGATGGCCTCGGCAGCCCAGGTGTTCGTCGGACGGCACGACTTCTCCTGTTTCGGTGGAAAGGATGTGCAGTCGATACGGACCCTTCATCGGGTGCGGGTCCGCAGGCAGGGTCAACAGGTCACCATCGAGGTGGTCGGAGACGCGTTCCTTCGGCAGATGGTCCGCCGGATAGTGGCCGCACTCTTGCGAGTCGGACATGGAAGGGCGACGGTTGTCGATGTGGCGGCCGCCCTGGAGTCGAAACGACCAGCATTCGCCGGCGAAACGGCTCCGGCCCACGGACTGGTGCTCTGGCGAGTGCCAATGGATTACCGGATCTCGAGCGACAGACGAACCAGTAACAGAACGAACGGGAAGTACGAAAACGATGAACAGGACATACAGCCCGCGAACGAGTGAGATCGAGCGCAGCTGGTTCGTGGTGGATGCCGCGGGCCAGCGTCTCGGCACGCTCGCGTCGCGCATCGCGATCGTGCTCGAGGGCAAGCACAAGCCTACATACGCCACCCACATCGACACCGGCGACCACGTGATCGTGCTCAACGCCGCCCGCATCGACGTAGGCCGTGGCAAGGCCGAGCAGAAGATGTATTACCGCCACAGCGGCTATCCCGGTGGCCTGCGCCAGGAGACGCTCGGCGAGCTGCTCGCGCGTCGGCCCCAGGAAGTCATCCGCCGCGCCGTCAAGGGCATGCTGCCGCGCAACAAGCTCGGTGTTCAGCAACTCCGCAAGTTGAAGATCTACGCGGGCAGTGACCACCCGCACGAGGCGCAGCAGCCCGAGCCGCTGCCCGCCGGTCGCTCCAGCTCGAGCGCCGCGAGCGTCACCACCGGAGGATCAAACAGCTGATGGCGAATACAGCGTTCTTCTACGGCACCGGCCGACGCAAGACCAGCATCGCCCGTGTTCGACTGCTCCCGAATGACCGCGGCGACGGCGAGATAGTTGTCAACGGCCGGACGCTCGAGGAGCATTTCGGAAACGCCGTCGACCTGACCGAGATCTCGATGCCCTTCCGGGTCACGAACACCGAGGGTCGCTATAGCGCGATGATCAAGGTCGAGGGAGGCGGTCACCACGGACAGGCCGGCGCGATCCGCCACGGCATCGCCCGCGCACTCCTCCAGTCAGATCCCGAAGGCGCGCGCGTTCCGCTCCGCCAGGCCGGTCTGCTGTCGCGCGACCCGCGCATGAAGGAACGCAAGAAGTACGGGCTCAAGCGGGCACGCAAGGCGCCTCAGTACACCAAGCGCTGACGCTCACGCGTCCCACCTTCCACGCGCTGGTGCCGAGCTCCGTCGCGGGCTGAGGAATCCGATGGACGACGTCTATGCGCGCTATCGCGAGGCCCTCAGCCTTGCCCACCACGAGGCTGCCGAGGGCCGCTTCGGCGACGCATTGAAGCATTATCAGACTGCGGCCGAGCTGGCCGGTGATCGGGCTCAGCCGCACGTCGGCGTTGGCGGAATGCTGCTTCGCCTCGGACGCGCCAAGGACGCCCTCGCCGCCTACGAGCGCGCGCTCCGCGCCGAACCAACCAATCTCGATGCCCTGACCGGCCGCGCCGCCACTTTGCTGGCCACCGGCCGGCGCGGTGAGGCGGCCAAGGTTCGGCAACAGATGGCCGACCTCCGCCGTTCGGCCGAGGCACCCAGCGAGCCGGCCGGCGTAGGAACGCCGATGTCGCGCGCCGACACCATGCACGCGGCCGGCGAGGAGGCAATCCGGGCGGGCAGCCACGAGGCCGCGATAGACGCCTGGCTGGCCGAGAGCGGTGAGCACGCCACATCGGGCCATCTCGACGCTGCCCTGGATGCATCGCTCCGTGCGTTGGCGGTCGCGCCCGGCGCGCCGCGCATCCACCTCGAGCTCTGTCGGCTCTACTTCCTGCGCGGCTGGACCGAGCAGGCCGTGGAGCGCGCGCTGCTGCTGAAGCGGTTGCTCGCGCTGGAACCGGACTCGAACGTTGAGGACGAGCTGCGTCGTCTGGCCGCCGAGAATGCCGCTGCCGACGGGCGGCTGGCCGCCCTGGCAAACCGGCCAGGCTGACGGACGTACAATCGGCGAAATGCTCGACCAGCTTCTCGAACTGGTCAGGAGCTTCGGGGGCCAGCCCGTCGCGCTCCTCGACATTGCGATCACCGCGCTCCTGATTTATGGCCTGCTGAGCCTGATCCGCGGCACGCGTGCGGTCCGTCTCGTAATCGGTGTGACCGTGCTCTACGCCATCTATGTCGTGGCACAGGTCCTCGGCCTAACTCTTCTCCAGCAGATCCTGCAGGCCGGCGCGGTCGTTGGCCTCCTGGCTCTCGTCGTAGTGTTCCAGCCTGAAATGCGCCGCGCCCTCGAGCGCATCGGCCGTGTCGGCTCACTGGGCTGGCTGTTCGCACCAAGTACCCGGCGCGAATACGAGCGGGTGGCCCGGGTCATCGCCCAGGCGGCGACCGGGCTCGGTGCCGAGAAGATCGGCGCACTAATCGTCATCGAGCGCGACACGGGGCTCCAGGACATGGCCGAGACCGGCGTGCTGGTCGATGCGAAGCTGTCGCTCGAGATCCTCGAGACGATATTCACGCCCCGTTCGCCGCTCCACGACGGTGCCGTCATCGTGCACCAGGACCGAGTCGTCTCCGCAGCCGTGGTGCTCCCCCTGTCAGAGACCTCTACCTACCGCGAACGCTTCGGGACACGCCATCGTGCCGCGCTCGGCATCACCGAGCAGACAGATGCGGTAGCCGTCGTGGTAAGCGAGGAGACCGGCTTGGTCAGCCTCGTCGAACGCGGCCGGATCGTGCGCAACCTGGACGAGGAACGTCTGCGCCGCGGCCTGATGGAGCTGCTAGAGCACAACACGCTCTCCGCCGCGCGCATCCCAGCACGGGCGAACGCGTTGCGTCGTACGCTGCCGCCGCTCCGCAGACCCACGCGCCGCCGCCGCGCCGCAGACCCCGCGTCCGGTACCACGACTCCATCCTCCGTTGCCTCGTCCT
>CAZXLP010000164.1:0-3519 GCA_964642085.1 uncultured Anaerolineaceae bacterium | reverse complement strand
TCCGGATATCGGCACGGGTGGCGGTGGCCAGGTGCGCGATCGTCGCCATGCCCTCGTCGAACCTGACTCCGCGCTCGAGGTTTTGCCACTGCTCGTCGTCGAGTGGATGTTCGACCCCCACGGCGTACTCGCGCTCGATTCCGTGACTCGGGTGAAGCATCCGTTGCGCCCAGGGGCCATCGTTGGTCAGCAGCAGGAGGCCTTCGGAGTCGCGGTCGAGGCGGCCCACGGGGTACAGCCGGGACGCGCCACGGCGCATCTCGGCCGGCACAAGGTCGACCACAGTCTGCCCCGCGTGAGGGTCGCTGACGGTGCTCGTAGTACCGGCGGGCTTCGCCATTGCGAGGTAGACACGTCGCTGCTGCTGCTCGCCGACCCTGCGGCCGTCGACGGTCAGCTGGTCTACCTGTGGGTCCACCGCCTGGCCGATCGTGGCGATGGCGCCATTCACGCCGATGCGGCCCGCGGCAACCATCTCTTCGGCGCGCCGCCGGGACGCCACTCCGGCGTCGGCGAGAGCTTTCTGGATCCGGACGCGCCCCTCACTCACTGAGGCGCAGCGCAGCCTCGGGCTCGAGCAAAGGAAGGTCATCGAGCGAAGTCAGGCCGAAACGCTCGAGGAACTCGAAGCCGGTGCCATAGAGGATGGGTCGGCCGGGCGTGTCGGCGCGGCCATGTTCGACGATCAGGCGACGGTGGAGCAGGCTGCGCACTACGTAGTCGGAGTCGACTCCGCGGATGCGTTCGATCACCCCGCGCGTCACCGGCTGGCGGTAGGCAACGATCGCCAGCGTCTCCAGGGAAGCGGGCGACAGACGCGCGCCGTCTGTCCCGATGTAGCGCGCGATCAGCGCTCCGGAATCGGGTGCCGTGGCGAGCTGGACGGTGTCGCCTGCGGCCAGGACGCGGATGCCCCGCTCGCGCAGGACGACCTCGAGATCGCCCAGGCGCGCGTCGACAGTTTGGCGATCGACACCGGCGAGGGTGGCAATCTCGCGCCGTAAGAGCGGACGCTCGGCAACGAAGAGAAGCGCCTCGAGCTGCTCCACGGTCAAGCCGAGGGGCGCGAGATCGTCCGCGGCGATGGGGCCGGGACCTACCGGAACCAGCGACTCATCGACCATTAGTTGAGCTCCCGTTGGACGCCCCGACACGCTGGCGAACGCTGATCGGTCCCCACGGCTTGCTCTGTTCGATCGTGACTTCACGGCCCTTGGCCAGCTCCAGCAGGGCAAGGAAGGTGACCGCGATCACGATCCGATCGCTCACATCGCGCAGCAGCTCCTGGAGCACGAGCTGAGGAGCGCTCCGGAGGGCCGAGCGGATCACCTGGGCGCGCTCCTCGAGCGTCACGCTCCGCGCGACTGTCTCTGGTGCGGGGGGCGGCGGCGGAACGAGGCGAACCGACGCGGCAAGTGCGTCGGCCAGCAATTGCGCATCCAATCTCGTCGTCGTCTCAGGCCGCGCTCCGGCACGACCGGCGGCAGCGGCCGCATCTGCCTCGCGGTGGAAGAGCACGAAACCGGCCGACATGCGATCCGCCAGCGCGCGCCCCGCGTCGCGGTACATGCGGTACTCGATCAGCCGACGGCGCAACTCTTCCTCGGGGTCCATCTCGGCGGCGTCGGTCCCGGTCTCCGCGCGGGGCGCCGGCGCTCGCGGCAGTAGCGCGCGCGACTTGATCAGGATGAGCTGCGAGCAGACGGTGACGAACGAGCTCAACAATGGCAGCCGGCCACTCTCAATGCGCGTTAAAGCCTCGAGGTAAGCCCCACACAGATCACCCAGGCGCACGGTCAGAACGTCGAGCTGGCGCTGCTCGATGAGCGACAGAAGCAGGGCGATGGGGCCGTCGAACACGTCGAGGCGGACGTGCGTGGCGTCCTCGGGCCGTCGCGCGTCGGCGAAGCGGATCTCGACAGCGGGCGCGGTCACCGGCTCAGTTGGCCTCGTCGGCGAGGCGCAGTGCGACACCAAGCTCCTGGTCAGTTGGCTCGGCCTGGTGGCGGATCAGGTCCGCCGTCCGGGGCGAGCAGCCCGCATCACGCGCCAGCTCGGCCGATCGCTCGGCGTGGGCAGCCAGCGTGGCGAAGGCGGTAGCAAAGGTCGGCAGTCGGAGGGCTGATCGTCGGACCCATCCGTCGTACCTCTCGCTGAGCGACCAGCCGACGCGGTGCCAGAGCCGGAGCGAACGGCCCTTGCCGCAATCGTGCAGCAGGCCCGCGAGCAGAAGGTCGGGATCCGAATGGCCCGCGCGGCGCAGGGCCTGGACGACGTCGAGGCCGTGTCGCTGGTCGGCGCGATGCATCTGCTTGAACAGGTCGAGCTGCGACGCGGTCAGCCAGGTACGCAGACGTTCGCGTTCGGCTTTCGTCACTCGTCCGGTCACATAACGGACGAACTGGCGGAGGCGGCTGGCCCACCAGCGGCCGTTCATACGCCGAGGAGCAAACGTTCAATCAGGGTGACGATCCCGCCGATAAAGGGCGCCCCGGTGATGATCAGCAGCAGAATGAGGATGAATCCGTACTGCTCGTACTGGCGCAGCGTGTATGCCGTCCGCGGATCCACGAGAGCGAGCAGCGTGTGCCAGCCGTCGAGTGGTGGGATTGGCAGCAGGTTGAACACCATCAGGATGATGTTGATCACGACGAAGAACTCGGCCACCTCGAAGACGAAGTTGGCAACATCGCTGGAGAAGACCGCGAGAGCCATGTCCGGGCTGGCGAGGATGATGCGCATCGGGATGGCCACGATGGCCGCGAGTAGCAGGTTGGACAGCGGACCAGCGAGCGCCACGAGGGCCTCGCTGCGCCTGCCGCCGCGGAGGTTGTAGGGATTGACCGGGGTCGGCTTGGCCCAGCCGATGAAGAACCCGCCGACGACCGCGCTGATGGCCAGCAACGCACCGCCCAGCGGATCGAAATGGACGATGGGGTTAAGGGTCAGCCGCCCCTGGTAGCGGGCCGTCGAATCGCCGAGTCGGTATGCAGCGAGGGCGTGGCTGAATTCGTGAATCGGAAACGCGACGAGGATGATGATCGCAACAGCGATCAGGCTCTGGACAAGATCGGGGCTCACCCTTACAGCCGGCCGAGCAGCTCGTCCTTCTTCTGCTCGTACTCCTCGGCGGTGATCGCTCCTTCGTCGCGCAGATCGGCCAGGCGGGCGAGGGTCTCCGTCACGCGAACGGATTGCTCGTCCTCATCGGCGGCTGGTGGCGCGGGCGGTGGAGCGACCGGCATCGGTTCGGGCGGCCGTGCCGGAGTCTCGACCGTGGCGCGAAGCGGCGGCGAGGGCACGCGCCCGTACATGTGCTCGGTCTCGAGCGCGTGCTTCTGGGTGAGCATCACCTTCTTGAACTCTTTGGGCGCGTTGAGCATGTAATAGCGATCGACCGCCATGTCGGCCGCGGTCAGGATCTCGAGGTTGCCGAAGTTGAACATGCGGCCCCAGATGCTCTGGCTGAGGATGGCGTCGTTGATCTTCTCGAGCGAGCTGTCGGCCGAGCGCTTGTTG
>CAZXLP010000163.1:0-3519 GCA_964642085.1 uncultured Anaerolineaceae bacterium | reverse complement strand
TCGTGCCCGCCGCTCGGTCAGTTGGGCTGCGGCTGGGCTCTTCGTTTTGGCGGCTGTCGCCGCTCGTTGCGCGTGGTTTGGCTACCGGGGGCTTGATCTCGAATCGCGGCTTGTGATCCTTTGCAAAGCCCGGAGTCCAGCCGAAGAGCGGGAAGAGCGATCCCCAGCCGACGATCATGTATTGCTGAACGATCGAGTACGCCGTGAATACGATCCAGTACAGGAACAGGCCTGCCGGTAGGAACGAACCATAGATGATCGAGAACAAAGGCAGGATCAGGAAGATCCGCTGCTGTGCGCGCGCCTGCGGATCGGTGGTCGACGGCGTCATCATCCGCGTCTGGATCAGCTGAAGCGCCGCGGCGATCAAGGCGAGGCCGCTGACGCCGAAGTCGAGGATGGGCAGTCTGAAGAGGACCTCGGGTACGTGGGAGTCCAGGTTGCCCAGCCACGAGATCGTCGGGTCGATGCACGGCTGGAGCGTGCCCACAGCCTGGCAGGTGACTATGTTCAACGGCTGGCCAAGGAACTGGAGGGCAGAGCTGATGTCCGGCGCCGCCAGGCCCTGGCTGATGACCGAGTAGATCGGGATCAGCAGGAAGAGCTGCAGGAACGCCGGCAGGCATCCGGAACCCAGGCTTACACCGCGTTCCTTGTAGAGACGCATCGTCTCTTCGCTGATCTTGGCCCGGTTGCCCTTGAACTTCTGCTGGATTGCCCGTACCTCGGGCTGGATCATCTGCATCCGGCGCTGCGAGACGATCTGCGCGCGGAAGAGCGGGATCAGGAGCGTCTTGATCAGGAGGGTCAGCAGGATGATCGCGATGCCCACATCGCCCGCCACTGAGTAGAAGATGGCGAGCAGCAGGAACATCGTCTGGAAGATCGGGTTGAAGAGCCACGCAAGGAGGTCGACCGGGTTCCCGGAGAGCACGGCGGGGCACAGCGGCAGCGGCTTCGGCGTTACCGCGGGCGCAGCAGTCGGCGACGGGCCGGGCGTGGCATTCGGCTCGAGGGTGGGAACCGGGCTGGGAGACGCGGCCGGGGTGGCCGGCGGGATCGGGCATGGAGCAACACTGGGCCCTGGCGCCGGACTCGGATTGAGCGACGCGCCCGGGGACGGCGACGGCTGGACGCTCTCGATCGGCGCCGGTGACGCCGCGGCCGAGGGATCGGGCGTCTGTGCACCTACAGGCAGCGCTCCCCCGAGCGCCAGCCACACCAGGGCGATTGCGAAGATGCCGACGGTCGCGCGGCGGATTCGGACGGCACGCCGATTGCCGGCGGCGTCCTGCGCGCGGACAAGTTCAGCGGACAGGGTCATACCCTCCGGGATGCCAGGGATGGCAGCGCGCGATTCGCTTGGCGCCCATCCAGCTCCCCTTCAGTAACCCATAGCGCTCGATCGCCTGCTCGGCGTAACGGGAGCAGCTCGGCTCATACCGGCAGCTCGAGGGCAGCCAGAAGAAAACGGCGCGGTAGAGGTGGATGAGGCCGATTCCGATTCGCTTCAATTGGTCCCTGTCGTTTGTGCCCTGAGTAGTCCAGCGGAGCTCATCATCCGGACGATCGCCTGGTCGAGTTCCACCTGGGAGGCCTGAGCCGCCGCTGGTCGCGCAACGAGCAGGATGTCCCAGCCAACAGCCACCTGCCCCTCCAATCGCCGCAGGATCGCGCGAAGTCGCCGGCGGACAGTGTTGCGGACCACCGCGCTGCCGACTCGACGACCGGTCGAGATTCCGTACCGAGTACGGTCGAGCTCATTCCTCCGGTAGCGCATCAACAGCGTCGGGTGAGCCCGGGAGCGGCTCTGCCCGTGGATCTGTTTAAAGTCAGCCACTGAGCGGAGCATCTCGGGTGCGCCCATGCGCGCCGATCCCCGCCGATCAGACGGTCAGCTTCTTGCGGCCCTTCTGGCGGCGAGAAGCCAGCACCTGCCGACCCGCCTTGGTGGTCATCCGCGCCCGGAAGCCGTGCTCCTTGGCGCGATGCCGTTTCTTGGGCTGGAATGTCTGCTTGGTCATTACTCGAAAGGCTCCCTGGCGCCAGGCGGTCAGGACGGTCGCGCTACGACCGATCTGGAAGTGAGATGGAACCGGCGGCCCTCTCGGTGCCGATCCCGGTCGACGCACAAGCGCCACAGCGCGTCGACGTGGGCGGGATTATAGCCCGCAAGCGAACGTACGACGCGCGGCCGGAAGGCCGCGAGTCGGGCTGTTCGCGCGCAGCAGCGCCGCAGGCGTCTGCGGAGCAAGATCGTGATGCCAAGCGAACGCAAGAGGCGCGGCGCTGGCCGCCAATAGGGCGGTTCGGCCGCAGCAGCGCCGCAGGCGTCTGTGCAGGAGGAGCACCATGACGGATCAACCTTCGCCACCATTCATACAGCCGGGCACTGCGACGATGGAGGACTTCCAGCGCATCGACATGCGCGTGGCCCGAATCACCGCCGTCGAGCCGTTTCCGGCCGCTCGAAAGCCGGCTTATCGGCTGACGCTCGACCTTGGGCCCATCGGATTGCGCCGTTCCTCCGCCCAGCTACCGCTGACCTATCCCGACCCCAAGGCGCTCGTGGGCCGCCTAGTCGTTGCCGTCGTCAACTTCGCGCCGCGGAACATCGCCGGCTTTGCGAGCGAGGTCCTGGTCCTCGGCGCGCTTCCGGAGAGCGGCCTGATCCCGCTTCTCGGCGTCGACGAGGGAGCGGCTCCGGGCGATCCCATCGGCTGAAGGTCGAATCGGCCGAATCCGGCGATACTCCCGGGGAGTATTTGCGAATCCGGTTGCCGGGTCCGGACACCGGTGTTAGTGTTTGCCGCCCTACGGTCTAGGAGTGGCCAAGGGGGAGGACTTTTTCGGGGTCGGTCTGCTGGTCCGGGAACCCAGCGCAGGTCGGCCCAAAGGGAGATCAACGAGAGGGCGGCCGCCTTGCTTTGCCGTGTGCGGTATCGGGCTGTCCCTCGATCAATTGAAGCTAAGGTCGGGGCCGGTATCGATGGACGCGAAGCAGGTCTGGCGCGCCGCGCTGGGCGAGTTACAGGTGTCGCTTTCGCCTGCCAACTTCGAGACCTGGCTCAAGGAAACGGCCCTCATCGCGGTCGATGACAACCGCTTCCGTGTGGCGGTGCCGAACGGTTTCGCCAAGGACTGGCTCGAGACCCGCTACCGATCGCTCATAAGCCAGACGCTCGCCCGCATAGTCGGCTACAGCGTCCAGGTCGACTTCGAGGTGCGCGAGGGTCTTTCAGCCACCCCCGCCGATGAAGACGGCCAACAAGTTGGGACGGCCGGGGCGCCGCAGATGCCCACGCCGGTCAGGCTTGAGCCAGGGCGTGTCGGTGGCACCGAGAGCGGCAGCGCAAGCCTCAACCAGCGCTACACGTTCCGCAATTTCATCGTCGGGTCCGCCAACCGCCTGGCCCACGCCGCCAGCCTGTCTGTTGCCGAGCGGCCCGGCCACGCCTACAACCCGCTCTTCCTGTACGGCGGCGTTGGACTCGGCAAGACCCACCTGATGCACGCCAT
>CAZXLP010000162.1:0-3530 GCA_964642085.1 uncultured Anaerolineaceae bacterium | reverse complement strand
CGTACAGATTGAACTCGCCGGGCAGATAGCCGACGCGGCGATGGATCGCGACCGGATCAACTGTCGTCTCGATGCCGAAGATCGTCGCCCGTCCGCTGGTCGGCCGGATGTGGTCGAGCAAGAGTCGGATCGTCGTCGTTTTCCCCGCGCCGTTGGGGCCCAGAAAACCAAAGACCTCGCCTTGATTGACCGAGAGGTCAACGTCGACGACCCCGCGGTGACGGCCGTAGAACTTGGTCAGCTTCTCGGTCTGGACGACAACGTCCACTTCACATCCCTTCTGTGCGCGAGTCCGTGGCGATTCTGTGCGTGATTTGACCGCGCCAATGGTCTCTGAAACGCGGCTGCAAGGCGTAATGCCGCTCAGCCTTCGACGTCTCGAACGTCACTGCAACATGCATAACCGTACTCAACTCGGGTGGGGAGTAAGCCCAGCGGTCCTTGAGGAGACCAACAAAACAGCGCCGCCCCAGCGGCAGCAGCGTCGGGCTACACCACCGTTCCGGTGACCGACAGTTCGAGCGGATCCGCAATGCCCGGCGGATTCCGAGGTGCGTGCAACAACTACGCATCCGCTCCTGACCTACTGAGTCTGCTGTCTGCTGTCTGCTGGGTGGCCATACACGTCCGGCGAGGACGCGCGAGCCGTGACCGCGCGACGCTGGCTAGGAGTAGCAGTTCGTGCCCACTGCAATTCCGGCTGCTTCGGAGCGGCCGTTTACAGGTTCAGACCCGCGCCGCCGCCGTGGCATTGCGCGTTTCGGCAGGAGCCTTGCGTTCCTGCTGGCCGTGCCGCTGGCGGTTTCGTTCGTCGCAATGCAGCCCGCCCCCGTCGCGGGACGAGCGGGGCCCAGTTGTTCGAAGCACGCCAGCCTGACCCAGCCGCCGGACTCGATCCGGGTGCTACGTGTCCAGACCGGCCGAATCGAGATCGTCAACTTCCGCAAGTACGTCGTGACCGTGATGGGCAAGGAGTGGCCAAGCTACCTGCCGCAGCCCGTGGTCGAGGCCGGCGCCGTGGCGGTCAAGCAGTACGCCTGGTACCACGCCGTCTACTCGAGCCGGAGCGCCGGTGGTCGCTGCTTCGACGTCAAGGACAGCACGGGCGATCAGCTGTACAAGCCGAACCGCTCACGCATCCGGTCGGATCACTACAAGGCCCTCGACGCGACCTGGAATGTCAGCCTGCGCAAGAGCGGCCGATTCTTCATGACCGGCTACAGGCGTGGCGACAAGGTCAACTGCGGCCGCGACGCCACTGGCTACAAGCTCTTCGCGCGCAGCGCGATCCAGTGCGCCTACAACGGCCACGGCTGGCAGCAGATCCTGCGCACCTACTACGGCCCGGGGCTGGACTTCGTGGGTAGCAGCGGAACGTCCGGCAGCTCAACGCAGGCGCCCGATTCGAGCGAACCGCAGGTCGTATCGCAGGCTCAACGCCTGAGCAACGGCCAGTGGGTCGACGGGTCAGGATCTGGCGTCGTTGACGGCTTGGGTTTCTTCGGCTCGACTACCGGCGGTCTGGGGGACATTTAGCAGGGGGCGTCCGTCGCCGCCCGTCCGGTCGTTACAGTCCCGGAGTAGGGGTCGGCGGTGTCATTGTGAAGTTTTGCTCCACCGTGAACGTTTGTCCGGACTCCATCTCGATGACGACGCGAGAATTTGCCCGTTTGACGCCGTCCGGTTGCGTGGTCATTGTCTCGTGCAGATCCGTGACCGTGCCGACACCAATATCTGGGATGTAGACGACTTCTCCAGCGCTCGGATCTGCGGTGACGCCGGGGATGTAGGTAGTCGTCCCTGGCGGGATTGGAGGCTCGCCACCGCCGCCGAATACGAGGCCTCCGACCGTTGTGCCTGTGGTAACGACCGAGAAGACGAGGCCTGGAATTGACACGACGTTGTTGAGCGCTTCCCCCACGCACTCCCAGAGACTGCAGCTCGACCACGCTGGGACCGGTGGCCATCCCATGGCCATACTGCTTGCTGCTGTCACAAGAGCGATTGCCGCGGCCGCAAACCCGATACCCGCCGCTACGACCACGATGGCCGGAGCATCGCGTCCGATGGCGGCGGCCCGCAACGCAGTCATCTCTTCTCCTCGACCGTCAGCGAGATGGGTACTCCGGCCTCGCGGGCCGCAGCTTCGACGCGGCGCGTTTGGAGCAAAAGCGGGCGCGGATCCTTCCTGACCGGATCGGCCCAAAGCAGGTAGTGAAGCGCGCGGCGAGCACGCACGTAGACGCGCGAGGCCTGCACTCGTAGCAACCCGGCCAGGCCACCGCCCAATCCACTCAGGACGGCTCCAGGCGACAGCCCTAGGAATACCCGGTCGGCGCGTGCCAGACGACGTTGGATCAGCACCTCGCCGACGATCGCCGCCGCAATTCCTGCGATGAGGAGGTAAATCGCCAGCCGGCCGTCGAGATTCAGCGTCCATAGCAGGCCCAGGCCTTCGAGACTTCTTTCCCCGATGATGAAGTTGCCGATCCCGTGGTCGAAGACGACCACGAAGTAAGCGGCAATCGCGATCAGAGGCGCCCACCGGAAACGGCGGAGCATGAACGATGCCCCGATAGCGAGCCCGATGAGCGAACCCCAGCCGGAGTGATAGAAGCCGTAGACCTCCACGCGGCTGAGCGTCGATTGGGTGCCGAGAGTAGGAAAGAGCAGGTTTAGACCACCTTCACCCAAGCCGTCGCCGTAGGCGCGCACGTACAGCGCGTCCTCGTGGATGGCCATGCCGGCGCCCAGGATGAACCCGAGCATGAGGCCGTCAGTAATCGATGGCTGCCAGCCGCGGCGCACAAGTACCCAGAACACGAGCGCCACGAAGACGGCCTTTACGCCTTCCTCGAGCAGCGGGTCGACCACCGAGTCGAGCATGCGGCCACTGCCGACCATGTCGGCCAGCGGGTTGCCGATCCCCTGGACGACCAGAACGGATGTGAACGTCCCCAGAAAGAAGAACGCCGCCAGCATCCGCAGCGGCAGGGTGCGCCCAAGGATTGTCACGGCCATGAGCAGGACAAAGACATAGGCGTGCTGGAAAACGTTCTCGAAGAATTCCTCGCTGCCGTCTCGCGTGAAGTACGGCACAGCAAGTAGGAAGACGAGGGCCGCCAACAGCAGGCTGCCGTGGGCAATCGCGGCCATCGGCGTGCCGAACAACCTCTGGCGCAACTGCATCCCGACCGACGCTGGCGCCGGGCTCGCTGTAGATGGCGGCGGCGGGTTCACTGCCGCGCTGGATGGCCCCTCGGTCATTGCGTCTCCCCTGTCTCGCTGTGGAAAGACCGGGACGTGACTCGGGCAAGTATTCGCCCCGTGTCAAGCGTTGGTAAGGCTCAGACGCCCGTCCCGGCGCGGGCCGCACTGAAGCAACGCAGGATCGCCTCGACTGACATGTCGGCGTCTGCCTCGGTCGTCGACCAGTTCGAGACCGAGATCCGCATCACGGCCTTGCCGTGCCACGTACTGCCGCCGAGCCAGCACGTGCCGTCCTCCTGGACGCGTTTGATGACGTCGCG
>CAZXLP010000161.1:0-3581 GCA_964642085.1 uncultured Anaerolineaceae bacterium | reverse complement strand
CCTGACCCCTGCGATGCGAACGCAGTGCTCTCCCAGCTGAGCTACATCCCCACGGGAGCGGCAAGTATATCGAGGGTGCTTGTGCCAGCCGGTGCCCTTGGGTTCATCGGAGGGTGGCCGGGTGGCTATTGGATCGGTCCTGCGTCGTTCACCCAGAAGGTCACCAGGCGGTCCACGAACGCGGGGCCAGAGCTCGCGACTCCCAGGATGGTCAGCCGGTCATCGGTCCAGTTGATCGATGGGAAGCCCGGGGGAGGACCCACGCAGAGGTAGCGTCCAGCCGGCTGGCCGGCGACGTTGTAGAGGCGTTCGGCCGGCCAGCGGTTGGGTGTCGCGCTGATCGCGCCCCCCTCCGCGGTGAAGCACAGACCACTGTCCGTCTCGATCTCCGTGATTCGGACGCGCTCGTTGTAAGCGGCATACATCGAGTCCAGGTCTGGGTACTTGACGTAGTCAACGGTGATCTCTGCATCCCCGATCACACACGAGACCATGGCAACGATTGGTTCCAGGAAATCCGTCGGCAGACAGGAGCCGCGGATGCCTTCGGGCACGTGGCCAAGGAGCTCTTCCGTCGCGCTATTCGGTGTGGCGGGCGCATGTGAGGGTGACGGGTTTTCAGTCGGACTGATGCTCGGCTCCAGGGTCGAGCTCGGCGACGCGTTGACCATCGGCGCCTCGGTTGATCCCGGCCCTGTCGGCGCGGTCGGCGTAGGGAGGGCGACCTGGTGCGTCGGGCCCGGCGCGAAGGGGCCGATCTTCAGCGCAAACGCCAGTCCACCTCCGATGGCGACCACGAGCACGATGGCGACGAGTGCAACGAGGGCGGCAGATGGTGCGCGCCTTGGTGGCTGCCCGTAGTAACTGGGAGGCTTGAACCCATCGACCGTCATTCCTGGAGAAGTCTGAGCCAGCGGTGCCCGGGATGGGTTGACTCCAGGGTGGCACGCAGCCAGTCGGCCTGCCTGGGTTCGAGGCGGGGCAGGATCCCGGCCAGGTCGCGCTCGTCCTTCGGTTGGGCCCGATGGGCCTTCATCCAGAGCACGATCTCGGGTTGCAGGTACCTGAGCCCACCTGCTCCGTAGGTCGCCTCGCCGATCGGCATCCGGATTTCATCGTGGCGCGCTGAGATCCACGTGTCTCCATCGTGCGGGTTCATCGCCAGGTCGAAGAGCCAAGGGCCGTACCCGTCGCGGCGGACCCAGAGCTGGCGGGAGCCATCGAGCAGGTCTTCCGGCTTTCGAAGGGGCCGCAGTGTGCCGCTCAGGTTCGACCAGACGCAGTAGCGCGGCGCGAGGTGTTCGAGCAGACGGGGAAGATCGGCCCGGAAGAACGAAACGTCGATGTCCTCGTGTTCGCGCGGCACCCCCGTGAAGGCGTCCACGGCCCAACCGCCGACGATCCACCAGCGGATGTTCGCGCCACGCATGACGCGCGCGATGCCACGTGGCGTGAGCGGCCGCCACGGTCCGTACCAGCGGTAGAAATCGCGGTCCTCATCGGACATTTCCGGATTGGCGTACGGCTTGGTTGCCCGACGGCCTGACAAAGATCCTCCCTGGGTTTACCCCAGTTGTCCGGAATACGTACCTCGTCACGCCCATGGCCAACCATCTTGTCTCAAATGTCTGGGGTCCGGCGTGTTTGGGACAACCTAGGGCAATCGGTCGGACATCGAGTCCGTATTTCGGATGTTTGATGCAAACCGGGGCCATTTGTCGGCTTGACGATTAGAACATTTGTTCTACTATCGAGCCATGCCGACCGAGGCTCCACTCACCACCGCTCTGGCCCGGCTCGAGTCTCGCTGGGGAAGCGCGGCGGTGCGACTCGGTGCGGGTCTGGGTGGCCCGCAGAGTCGACCTGGTCCGCAGGTGGACGGTGCTCTGGCGCTGGCGTTACGTGCCCAGCCGGCGCCAGAGTTCGTGCCCACGGACGTCACGCGTCCCACCTCTCTGCCGGATGAGATCGTGCCCACCGGTTTCAACCGGCTCGACGCGATGCTTGGCACGGGCGGCCTGCCGCGCGGCGTGAGCGCCTCTTTCCGTGGCGCCCGCTCCAGCGGCAAGACTGCTCTTGCGCTGCATTGCCTGGCCCAGGCCCAGGCGCGCGGCGGGATCGTCGCGTTCCTGGACCTGTGCCGCATCTTCGATCCCCTCGAGGCCGCTGGCCGTGGCGTCGATCTGCGCTGGCTGCTCGTCCTCCGGCCGGCCGATATCGATGAAGGCTGGGCGCTGTCCGCGGCGCTCATTGCCGGTCGTCAGATCGACCTGCTTGTGGTCGACCTTCCCACGCAGCTGCGCGCCAGCCACGAAGCTTCGCTGCGCCGTCTCGCTGCCCACGCCCGGCGTTCGAACGTGCGCATGATCGTGCTCGAGCCAACCGGCCTGGCGGCGCGCGTCCATGGCGCGCTGGCCGAATTCGTTGCCCTGCGGCTGGAGCTAGAGCAGCGTGCCTGGCTGCGCGCGGGTCGTGACATCGTCGGCCGGTGCGTCTCGGTCAACGTGGCCAAGAACCGCTTCGGGCCGCCCGGGCGTGAGACGGAGATCGAGATTCGTTACCTCGCCGAAACGGAGATCGAGCCTGCGCTGGAGCGCTTCGCGACCCGCGATGTCGGTCCACCACTTCCAATCTTTCCCGCTGCCACCGCACGCCGTTCTGCCTGAGGAGCCATCGACCGACTGACCGACCGATAGACAACCCCCAACACCAGCACCCAATCCCCAGCTAGCCGACCCCAGCGATGCGATTTCTCTATCTCGACTGGCCGCACCTCGCTTATCGGATCGAAGCCGCCCGCCCACAAACCCGCGCACCGAATGGCGCGCCGCTCTCTGAGCTCGTCGTCATCGGCGGTCAGCCGTGGGAGCCAGGCGCGGTGCTCGATTGCAGCCCTGCGGCGCGCCGGCTCGGCGTAGCCCGCGACCAACCGCTCGGCACGGCCCACCGCCTCGTGCCGGAGGCGCAGTTCCTGCCTGCCGATCGCGAGACCTACCGCAACCGGATGGAGGCCGCGCTCGATGCGCTGGCCCGTTTCACGCCGTCGCTCGAAGCGGAGGTTGCCCCCGACGCGCGGACGTTCGGCCAGATCCTGCTCGGCATCGAGGGGCTCCACCGGCTGTGGGGCGACGAACGCACGCTCTCGGCCCGGATGGTCGACGCCGTTCTACCGGTGCTGCCCGCGGGGCCGCGCGTGGGGATCGGGAACACCCGCTTCGGCGCGCAGGTGGCCGCTGTCATCGGTCGTGGCCGGCTCGAGGCAATTCCGGTCGGTGACGGCACAGCGGAGGCCTGTTATCTCGCGCCGTTGCCCATCCTGTTGTTACCTGCCGAGGAGGACACCCGTGAGCGGCTGCGCGTCTTCGGCCTGACGCGCATCGGAGAGTTCGGGGCGCTCGCGCGATCGGCGGTGATCGCCCGTTTCGGCGAGCACGGTGGGATGCTCCACGATCTCGCGCGCGGGATGGACGGCCGCCGTCTTCGGCCGCGTCGTCCGGTCGAGCGGCTACGCGCCGAGGCGGAGCTGGAGCCGCCGGTCGACACCGTCGAGCCGCTGCGCTTCGTGCTGCGCAGCCTGTGCG
>CAZXLP010000160.1:0-3585 GCA_964642085.1 uncultured Anaerolineaceae bacterium | reverse complement strand
TCAGGTCCGGAAGGAAGCAGCGATAAACGCTGCTCGCCGGGTGCCGCGGATCGGTCTGGTCCGAGTCGGTCGCCTCGATGGGCACGCGGACGTCCCGGTCGACGGAGGGTGCACGGCATAACTTTGATGGCGCGCCCAGTCGCGCCCGACAGCAATTGATCGACCCGCGCACCTACACTTCGACGGTGGCGATCGACACTCCCCAGGAAGCACCGACCGGCACACCCTCCGTCCCCCACCAGGCCATCTATCGCCGCTACAGGTCGCAGACCTTCGCCCAGATCGTTGCCCAAGATGCGGTCGTCGAGACACTTCGCAACGCCGTTCGTCTCGACCGGGTCGCCCACGGTCTGCTGTTCGTCGGCCCCCGCGGCACGGGCAAGACCTCGACCGCGCGCATAGTCGCCAAGGCGGTCAACTGCCTGAACCCGCGCGACGGTGAGCCCGATGACACGTGCGAGCCGTGCGTCGCCATCCGCGAAGGGCGTGCCCTCGACGTCGTAGAGCTCGACGCAGCTTCGAACAACCGGGTCGATGACATGCGCGAGCTGCTACCGCGCGTCTACACCGCGCCGTCCGACCTGAAGCGCAAGGTCTTCATCATCGATGAGGTACAGCGCATCAAGGAAGGCTGGGACGTCCTCTTGAAGACGCTCGAGGAGCCTCCGCCCGACGTCATCTTCATCTTCTGCACGACCGACCCGTCCGGCATTCGACCGGCCGTGGTCTCCCGCCTCCAGCGCTTCACCTTCCGGCCACTCCCCGAACGGCAGATCACGGCCAAGCTCCGCCGCATCGCGGAGGCCGACGGGCGCTCGGTCACCGACGACGCGCTCGATCTCATCTCCCAGCGCGCTGCCGGCGGGATGCGCGACGCCGAGTCGATGCTCGACCAGGTGATCTCCAGCGGCGTCGAGCAGATCGACGCTGACACCGTTCGCGACCTGCTCGGGCTGGCCGAGATGGAGAGCGTCGACCGCTTCATCGCGGCACTCACCCGCGCCGACGCCCTCGATGGAATTCGGCTGCTGGACGAGCTGGAGCGCGACGGCCGCGACCTGGTCGCCTTTGCGGACCAGGTCGTCGCGCGCATGCGCGAACAATTAATAGAGGCGCTCGGTGGCGGCGCCCAGTCGGCGGCAGTTGCCCAGAAGCTTGCCCGCGCCGCGCGTCGTCTGGCCGGGCTAGATATCAACCGAGGCGCGGCCGGCGGCTACCGACTCCAGCTCGAGCTCACACTGTTCGAGGGTGCCGGCGATCGACCGACCGACACGCCCGACCGACAGCCAGCGCCGGCGCCCACTCCAGCCGCGAAGGCAATCCCAATCGACAAGGCGGGAGCGGTAGCAGAGGCGCCACTGTTGGTCGAACCGAAGCCGCCGGTCCAGTCGGTACCTGCGGTCCAACCGGAGCCCGCAGTCGAATCGGAATCCCGGGTCCAATCGGCACCTTCGGTCCAGTCGGCACCCGAGGTCCGATCGGCTTCTCCGGTGGAATCGGGGCCTACCTCTCCGTCGGCCGAATCCGACGGACCGCTCCAGGAACTGCTCGCGGCGTGGCCGAGGATCGTCGAGGTCATCAGCCGCAACCCCGCCAGCCGGCCGTTGATCAGCGCGTGCCGACCGGTGGAAGTGCGTGACGCGACGATCGTGCTCGGCTTCCCGGAGAGCCAGGCGTTCCTGCGCGACATCGCCGAACGCAAGCGAACGATGCTGGAGGAGGGGATCGGCCAGGTCCTTGGCCGTCCCGTGGCGGTCAGGTGCGTGGCCACGAACATCGAGCTCGTGGAACCGGTCGCCGCACTCGCCGCTGCCACAAACGGCGATGATCTGGTCGCACAGGCGCGGCGGATCTTCGAGGACGATCTGGTCGACGTCGCCGAAGTCGACTGAGGAGGGAACGCGTGGGTTTCGGAAACATGGCCAAGCTGGCCCAGCAGATGCAGGCCGAGCTGGCGCGTGTCCAGGCCGAGCTCGATGTGCTGACCCTGGAGGGCACTGCCGGCGGAGGGGCGGTGACCGCGGTAGTCAATGGCCGCGGTGAGCTGGTGTCTGTTGCCATCGACAAAGACGTGGTCGACCCGGATGACGTCGAGATGCTCCAGGACCTCGTCACGGCCGCGGTCAACGATGGGCTGCATCGTGTGAAGCAGACAGCCGACGAGAAAATGGCGCGGGTGACGGGCGGCCTCCAGATTCCCGGAATGGGCGGTGGCGGACTGATTGGCTAACGGCGGCGGTTCGCCCACGGAGCTGACATGGCCACGCTGATCGAGCCTGTGGCGCGGCTGATCGAGGCGCTCTCCCGACTGCCCGGCGTTGGGCCCAAGACCGCCCAGCGGCTGACCTACCACCTCCTCCGGGCGCCGGAGGCAGAGGCGCGCGCGTTGGCCTCGGCGCTGGTCGCGGTTCGCGACGAGGTCGTCTACTGCGAGTCGTGCTTCAACATCTCGACCGGCCCGCTGTGTCCGATCTGTGCCGATCCCTCCCGCGACGACTCGCGGGTGTGCGTCGTCGAAGAGCCGCTCGATGTCCTGGCGATCGAGCGGACTCGCTCCTTCAAGGGGCGATATCACGTGCTCCACGGGGCCATCTCACCGATGGACGGGATCGGGCCCGATCGGCTGCGAGTCCGCGAGCTGTTGGACAAGGCCGCAGCCCGTTGCCGAGACGAAGAGCCGTACGAGGAGGTCGTGCTGGCCACGAACCCCACCCTGGAGGGTGAGGCAACCGCCATGTACCTTGCCGAGCGTCTGGCCCCTGACGTGCGACTGTTAACGAGGATCGCGCGCGGGATCCCGATTGGCGGCGATATCGAGTACGCCGACGAGGTCACGCTCGTGCGGGCGATGCAGGGCCGCCGCGCCTTCGAAGGCGCCGATCGGTGAGCAACCTCGTCGCCGAGATCCTCCTCCGACTCGTCAAGCCGGCAATCGCGCTGGTGCTCGGCCTCGTCGTGTACCTGATCGCCATCGCCCTGGGGGAGCCTGGCTCGGTCGCACTGGCGCTGCTGTCATGGCTCAGCGCGGCTGCCTTCATTCTGCTCGTGCAGGAGGGCCCGCTCTAGCCGTCGCGGGCTGCCATGCGGCCCAGTTTCGCCGGTCGCCGGCCCACCCGCCGGTCGTCGGCCCACCTGGCCGCAATCTATTCAGCGGGTGACTGAACGGACCGGCGAAACCTGCTCGGGATGACTCTCGACCGCTGACTCGCCGCTCCGCGGGGCTTTGGTGCGTCGTCCCAGTCACCCGGCGACTGAGATGACCGTCGAACGGTCTCTGCGTAGCCGTCAGGATCGTCTCGACGGACGGTTGAGTCACCAGCTGCATAGAGGTGGAAGACACGCCTCGGACAGCCCCGACAGGCGGTTGTGCACGCTCCGGCGAACGTGGTAAAGTATCCCGTCTGCGGACGCCGTAAGGTGTCCCAGGGCTCCAACCGGAGCCGCCTGTCCCAAACCTCAAGTCTTGACCAGCCCCGTGTGGCCATGCCACAATACGCGGCTGCGCCAGATGCCGGATTGGGTCGGGCGCCGCACCTTAACAAGTGAAGAGTGGTAGGAAATCAGCTAGTGCGAGCGGGCAAACCC
>CAZXLP010000159.1:0-3599 GCA_964642085.1 uncultured Anaerolineaceae bacterium | reverse complement strand
CCGGTATTCGTCCAGAACGACCGGTCCTCCGTCGACGTGACGGCGTCGATCAGGATCGGCGGGATCTGTTCGAACGTCACCGGCTCGCGCGCCTCGCCGGCATTGAAGCGGGCCAACTCGACCGTGCCAGTGCGGTCGTAGACGACCGATTCGGAGATGAACTCGAGGTTGTCGAGTTCGCTCGTGTCGGGCAGGCCCTGGCTGTACGCCGCGAATACGCCGACGACCAGCACGAGGCCGCCGATGGCCACCATGGCCATGAGGGCGAAGACGAACATGGGTACTGCGACTGCCAGCTGGCGCCCGACGCCGCGCTTCCCTCCGCCGGGCCCTGGGCCGGCTGCGCGCGAACCGGCTGGGCCCTGGCCTTCGGCCGGGTACCAACCGTCGCTTGCGGGCCCGCGCCTGGGCTGCGGTTCGTCTACGCGCCGTGCCTGCCGACTGTCTCGGCTCGGTTGCATCTGCGGCCATTCTCTAGCATTGACGCCGTGCACGTGCCGAACCGGTCAAACGCGTTACTTGCCGAGCTGACTTGGCGCGGCCTCATCGCCGAGAGCTCGCAGGGCCTCGACGAGCGTCTGGCGCGTGGTCCGATCTCGGCGTACATCGGGTTTGACGCTTCGGCGCGCTCGCTGCATGTTGGGAATCTGCTCCAGGTCTTCATGCTCCTCCACCTGCAACGCCACGGTGGCACGCCGTTCGTGGTGGTCGGGGGCGGGACGGGCATGATCGGCGATCCGTCGGGCAAATCGAGCGAGCGAAACCTGCTCGACGACGAGGCCATTCGGTCGAATTCGGCGGCCATTCGCGCCCAGCTGGAGCGCTTTGTCGATTTCTCTGCCGGACCCACCCAGGCGCAGATGGTCGACAACCGCGAATGGCTCGAGCGCTACTCGCTGCTCGAATTCCTGCGCGACATCGGCAAGCATTTCTCCGTCCCCTACATGCTCGCGAAGGACTCGGTCCAGCAGCGACTGGCCAGCGGCATGTCGTTCACCGAGTTCTCGTACATGACCCTCCAGGCGGCCGATTTCCTGCACCTCTACCGCGAACGCGGGGTCGAGATGCAGATGGGCGGCGCCGATCAGTGGGGCAACATCACCGCCGGGCTTGAGCTCATCCGGCGCGTCGTCGGTCGCGAGGAGGGCGACCCATCGGCGGCCTTCGGCCTGTGCTCGCCGCTGTTGCTGACGCGCGAAGGCCAGAAGATGGGCAAGTCGGAGAAGGGCGCCGTGTTCCTGGATCCGAACATGACGAGCCCATACGACTTCTACCAGTACTGGTTGAACGACGACGACGCCCTCGTCGTGCAGCACCTTCGCTGGCTAACGCTGCTGACGGCCGACGAGGTGGCCGATCTCGAGCGCGCGCAGTCTGCGACACCCGGTGCCCGACCTGCCCAGCGAGCTCTGGCGTTCGACCTGACCGCGCGAGTGCACGGCCGGGAGGAAGCCGAGCGCCAGGTCCGTGTCGCAGAGGCGGCGTTTTCAGGCGCGCCGGTTCGGGATCCCGAGGTGCTCGACGTCCTCTACGACGCCTTGGATAACTTCGAGTTCGGTAAGGAAGAGGAACTCCTCGACGCCCTCGGATTCGCCGTCGCCAGCGGGCTCTACCCGTCGCGGTCGGAGGCCCGACGCCAGATCGAGCAGGGCGGCCTGTCGATCAACGACTCACGCGTCACTGCCTTGGACGCCGCCTTGCCGGAGCCGATCGCCGGCCGCTACCTGGTGCTGCGCGCGGGCAAGAAACGGATGCTGATCGCCCGCTGCCGGGTGCCATGAACGACGAAATGCCGATGTCGTCGGCAAAACCTTGGCAACAGCGGCTTAACGGCCGCGCGACCATCCGCCGCCACTCACGGATCGGCCGGACCACTCGGAGATTCGCCGGCCGTAAGTCCCCCTAAGCCTCGACTGACCCCAATATGCCGATGAGGCTGGCATTGCACGCGCCAACGGCTACGAGAGCGAAGCGGCGACCTCGACCAGGCGCGCGTTCTCCGCGCGGCTACGGACGGTGAGGCGCAGGTGGCCGCGGAGCGGGTTGGCCGGGCCGAATGTGCGCGGGACGATGCCCGCCCGGAGCAGACCGTCCGTGGCACGTTCGGCCGCTTCGTGGTCGCCGATGCGGACCAGGAGGAAGTTGCACACGCTGGGAGCTGGGACCCAGCCGAGAGAGTGCAGCTCCGTGGCCAGCCACCCGCGCTCCTTCGAGAGTGCGGCGGCGTTCTCGGCTGCGTAACCCGGAGAGCGCAATGCAACGGTCGCGATGTGCGCCGAAATGGTCGAGATGCTGCCCGGCGGACGGACCCGCTCGAGGCGCTCGATGACCGACCGATCGCCCACGCCGTAGCCCACCCGAATGCCCGCGAGCGCGAATGCCTTCGAAACGGTGCGCACGGCGAGCAGGTTTGGATACTTGGTACGCCACGAGACGACACTGGCGCCGCCGAACTCGAAGTAGGCCTCATCGACTACGACGAGCGGCGGATCCGGCAGCAGGGCCGCGACCTCCAGAACCGCCTGGAGGTCGTCAGGAGTGTCCTCAACGCCCGTCGGATTGTTCGGGGAGCAGAGCCAAACCACGGCGACTTCCGACAATCGCTCGATGACCTTCGGCACGTTGAGTGCGAACCCTGCGCCGCCCCCTAGTCGCGGCACCGGCACGATCTTGGCCGCTTGTTGCGACGTGAGGACGCCGTACATCGCGTAGGTCGGGATCGGAACGAGGGCAGCGGACCCCGCGCGCAGGAAAGCCTTGGCAACCAGGTCGAGAACCTCGTCGGCCCCGGCGCCCACGATCACCTCGCGCGACTCCACGCCGGTGTATGCGGCCGCGGCCGCCGTCAGCTCGGCGTAGGACGAATCCGGGTATTCATTGACCGGCGGATCGATGGGCCCAGCCAATGCCTCTGGCACGAACGCCGGCGGCACCGGGGAAGTGTTCGTATCGAACCGAAGGATGTCCTCGGGTCGAAGCCCGTAGCGCGCCGCGATCGCCGCCTTGGACGGCTCCCACGTATAGACCTGCGACGCAGGTGCGGGCGATTTCCCTGTCTCAGCGTCGGTCATTTACGAACGCTTGTGCTCCCACAGATACAACTGGGACCCGAATCGGCTCAGATGTGCTGACACGAACACATTTGGGTCGGATTCGACCTCGAGAGAGCCAGCGTTGGGTTCGCATGTGCTCTCCCGAGCACAAATGACCCAGGTAGCCGTCGAGTGGTATCCAGACCGACACATCGGCAATCGAGCAGGCACCCTAGTGCGCGCCGGTCTCGTCCTTCTTATGCGCGTCGATCACCTTCTGTGCCACGTGAGCTGGCACTTCCTCGTAGTGAGCCAGCGACGCCTTGAACATGCCCCGCCCGCCAGAAAGGGACCGCAGCTCAGTTGCGTAATTGAACAACTCAGCCTGGGGGACGTGAGCGCGGACCACCTGGACACCGTTGGCCGAATCGATGCCCAGAACGCGCCCGCGACGCGTGTTCAGGTCGCGGTTGACGTCGCCCATGTACGCCTCGGGCACCTGGACCTCGACCTCCATGATCGGCTCTAGCAGCACTGGCGCCGACTCCTGGATGCCCTTGCGCGTGG
>CAZXLP010000158.1:0-3604 GCA_964642085.1 uncultured Anaerolineaceae bacterium | reverse complement strand
GCTGGCCGACGCAACGAGGGCGGCGGGCACCGCTTGACAAGATAGGAGCTCAAGAAAAGTGGCGATAAGGGCCCAAAACAGCCTGAACTTGGCTGAGCGTTCCACCGCGTGGAACAGGCGGCCAAATAGCCGCGTTGATGCGGGCCAAGTTGGCTTTTACTTCCACAGGGTGGAACAACCGTTCGCGGCGACATCGCGCTTGTTCGTGCCCAGCGAAGTAAAAGCCAAGAAGACCGCAGAACAGGCCCCGAAACGCTCGAATCGCGTGCTTCGCTGGCCGTTTGAGCTTCGCTGGCGAACAGACGGCCAAGTGGGACCGCTCCAAACCCGGAACTTGGCTTTTACTTCGCCCCACGCGAACAAACCGGCTTGTGCGACGCCAGAGGAGGCCCGGACGGTACGGGGGTGGTAATGGTCCTTCCGGACGGGTCTGGGGGGTACGACCGCAGCGTGGGAGAACGCCCGAGTCGCTCCTAGCATTCGACGCAGAGGCAACACACCCACCCGCCAACTGGAGAGACATGCCCGCGCGCATACTCGTCGTCGCCGCTCAGCCGGCCGTTCAGCTTCAGCTGGGCAACACGCTGCGGCACGCTGGACACGAGATCCTGGTTGCCAACGACGGGACCGAGGGATTGCGCCGTTGGAGCAACGATCGGCCCGATCTGATCGCTCTCGACGGCGAGCTTCCGGACATCCCCGGGCTCGACATCGTCGCGCGCATCCGGCAGTCGGAAGGCACACAGGCCCACACACCAGTCGTGCTGATCGGAGCCACCAACGACATCGACGCCAAGGTTCGCGCCCTCAGAGCAGGAGCGGATGACTACCTCGCCAAGCCGGTCCATCCGCAGGAGCTCTCGGCCCGAGTCCGCGGCCTCCTTGCGCGCTTTGCCAGGGCGCCGCAGCCACCGCCCAAGGTGGCAGTTGGTCGCGTGCACGCGTACTACGGCGCCAAGGGTGGCGTCGGCACGACGACGCTCGCCATCAACACCGCGATCGCGTTGCACAAGGAGCTCAAGCGGACGGTGGCACTGGTCGATGCCAACCTCCAGTTCGGCGACCACCGCGTGTTCCTCGACATGGGTGTGGACCAGCGCTCGATAATCGACGCGGTCAGCGCCACCTCCATCGACGCGGACATCCTGCGCAAGGTCATGGTCCGCCATGACTCGGGAATCGACCTGCTCCTCGCCCCACCGACGCCCGAGGCGGCCGAGCTGGTGAGCCACGAGCAACGCCACCTGCTGCGGACAGTCGAGCTGCTGCGGACGATGTACGACTACGTGATCGTCGACATGGACAACCGTCTCGACGACAACATGCTCGATATCGTCGGCGCGGCCGACCGACTCATAGTCGTGATGACCGCCGACCTTTCCTGCCTGAAGAACGTGCGCCTCGTGCTCGAGACGATGGGCAGACTGGGCATTCCCGAGGAGCGTTTGATGCTGCTGCTTAACCGCTCGAACGCCTTCACCGGCATCAGCGTCAAGTCGGTCGAGAGCGTCCTTCGCCGTCAGATCACCCAGCAGATCGGCAACGACTACCGCTCGGCGATCTCGTCGCTCAACAGCGGCACGCCGTTCATGGTCAATCGGCCCGAGTCGGCCGTCGGCAGGGGAGTCCTGGAGTTCGCACGTATGCTCGACCAGCAGGCGACTGCTGTTGGCGAGATGGGTCGATTCGAACTGGCGCCTGCCCGCGCCTGAACGGTCCCTGCGACGGACCCACCACCGGTAAGCCGATAAGGCACCGATAACCCCGCGCTAACGGCCAGGCAATCGCCGAGGACTAGCGTCGCTGGATGCTTGCCACGCTCATGACGGCGGTAATCAACGGGTTGCGCGGTGAGCTGGTGCGGGTAGAGATCGATGTCGCGCCAGGCTTGCCAGCCTGCCACATAGTCGGCCTCCCCGACGCAGCTCTTTCGGAAGCGCGTGAACGCGTGCGCGGGGCAATCCGGAACAGCGGGTTCGACTACCCGGCGTCCCGAATCACGGTCAACCTGGCGCCGGCCGACCGGCGCAAGCGGGGCGCGGCATACGACCTTGCGATCGCAATCGGGATCCTCGTCGCCTCTGGCCAGATACGCAGCGGCGGAGGAACCTGGGCGTTGCTCGGCGAGCTGTCACTGGCGGGCACGGTCGAGCCCGTCCTCGGAGTCCTGCCCATGGTCGCCACGCTTGCGCGGCAGGGCTATCGGCGAGTCGTGGTGCCGCACGCGAACGAAGCCGAGGCAAGGCTTGTAGCCGGCGTCGAGGCGATCGGCGTCGACGGGCTGGATGATGCAGCACGGCTCGTTGCGGGACCGCGCGGTCGGACGGCGAAGCGAGCCGAGCGACGTGCGCCGGTCGAGCTCTCCGGACCCAGGCCGATCGCCCACGCAGCTCGCGCCGCACCGCTGGCGATGTCGCTCGAGCCGGTCGATCTCGCGGACATCCGCGGCCAGCGTCACGCGCGCTGGGCGCTGGAGGTCTGTCTGGCCGGCAGTCACAACCTGCTGTTGGTCGGCCCACCCGGCGCGGGCAAGACGCTTCTGGCGCGCTCGATCCCCGGTCTCCTTCCGCCGCTCAGCGACGACGAGGCGCTGGAGGTGACGGTCATCGAGAGCGTCGCCGGGCTGCTGCACGAAGGTGGACTGCGTCGGGAGCGGCCGTTCCGCGCGCCGCACCACACGGCCTCGTACGCCGCGCTCGTAGGCGGTGGTCCTGCCCTCATGCCCGGTGAAGCGACTCTCGCCCATCACGGTGTGCTATTCCTCGATGAGCTGGCCGAGTTCAACCGGCCAACGCTCGATGCGCTGCGCCAGCCGCTCGAAGAAGGCGTCCTGATGATCGCGCGCGCTCACGGCCACGTTCGGTATCCGGCCCGCTTCCAGCTGGTGGCGGCCATGAACCCCTGTCGCTGCGGCTACGCGAACGATCCCGACAAGAAGTGCAGCTGTTCGACGGGCGACCCCGAGCGCTACGTCCGGCGCGTCAGCGGGCCGCTGATCGATCGCCTCGACATCCAGATCGAGATGGCGCGTGTGCCCCCTGCCGAGCTGCTCGGCGGCCCGGCCCCTGAGGCCAGCGCGCCCGTTCGGAGCCGTATCGCTGCGGCCCGCAACGTGGCACTGGAACGCAACGGCGGCCGCCCCAACGCGCAGCTCACCGGCGCCGGCGTGATTCGAGCGTCCTCGCTGACCAGATCGGCCAACAGCGCGCTGGCTGAGCTGGCCGCGACGAACCACCTCAGTGCCAGATCGGTTCACCGCGTCATAAGAGTCGCCCGCACGATCGCCGATCTGGACGGGAAAACAAATGTGACGCACGAGGAGGTGCTGTCGGCAGGGGGTCTGCGGGACCCGGGTGCGAGCCTCGACGACCGACTTGCCGCGTGAACCAGGACTACAGCGGCTACTTCGGCTTCCAGGAGAGGCGAGCCTGGATTGCCCTAGCCGCTGTCCACGGGATAGGTGACGAAACCATCGGCCAATTGATCTCACAGTTTCGGAGCGCGCAGCAGGTGCTCGAGGCCGCGCTCGACGGAACTCTTCAGGCCTGGAACATGATGCGTGCCAAGGATCTCGGTCGCGTCCCGATCAACGCGCCGACGATGG
>CAZXLP010000157.1:0-3604 GCA_964642085.1 uncultured Anaerolineaceae bacterium | reverse complement strand
ATGATCGCCGGCAAGCACGCCCAGGCCGCCCGAGTAGATGCCCATCGATTCGTTAAGGCCGTACTCGGCGCAGAAATAGGCGACGGGTCCGTCCAGCGCGTCTCCGTGAAGGCGAGCAAACCAGTGTCCGGAGCCGTTCTCCATGTACTTGTCGAAGTCATCGAGGAGCGTCTTGTACTCGACCATCAAGTCGGTGTCCTCGAGGATGGCCGACCAGTTCTGGTGCGCCTGGAGAAGCGGCACTGGCTGGCGATAGCGCAGCCATGACTGGGCGTCGATACGCCGGAATAGGACGCGCACCCGCGGGTGCCACATCCAGTAATGGTTGTAGGCGAGCCGCTCGAGTCCGTCGAGCTGAGGGGGGAGGGTGAGGCCTGCCGCGGGCAGCGTCGGGATGTCGATCCGATTTGGCACGGCGGGCATCCTACATGGTCCTGATTCAGCGTGTAAACCGGTTCAGCAATCGCTAGGATCGACGGCCATGCGCATCGCGATGGTCGCCTCTGAATGCGAGCCCTACGCCAAGACCGGCGGTCTGGCTGACGTCGTCGATGCGCTCTCGCGCGCTCTCGGACAACTGGGTCACGAGGTCGACGTTTACCTGCCGCGCTACCGCGGTCTCGACCCTGTTGAACCGGCTGAACATCTCGACCTGACCGTGCCCATGGGCGGCGGCCGACAGGCGGCGGTCAGCGTCCTGAGCGCGCCGGCGCGCGGCTATCGGCTGCGGCTCGTGGACCATCCCGAGAGCTTCGATCGGCCCGACTACTACGTCGCCGACGGGGTCGACTATCCCGACAACGGCTTTCGTTTCTCGCTACTTGGCCGAGCTGCGCTCGAGACCATGCGCGCCGAGGGACGCCCGGTCGACATCGTCCATGCACACGACTGGGAGGGCGCGCCCGCGACGTTGCTGCTGCGTCACCGCTACGGGGCGATGGCGGGACTCGGCGCGCCTGCGACGGTCCTTACCTGCCACAACCTCGCCTACCACGGCTGGGTTCCACGGTCGCAGGTCGCCACGCAGCTCGATCTGCCGGAGCAGGTAGGCGCTCCGGACGGCGTCGACCTGTTGCGCGAGGGGGTCCTCACCGCGCACATCGTGAACACTGTCAGCCCGACGTACGCGAAGGAATCGGTCCGACCGGAGTACGGCGCGGGCCTCGACGATGCACTGCGCTCGCTCGGCGACCGTTACATCGGGATCATCAACGGCATCGACACAGAGCTCTGGAATCCGGCGACGGATGTCGACCTTCCGGCGCGCTACTCGCCCGCGAACCTCGAAGGCAAGGCCGTCTGCCGCGCCGCCCTTTGCGCTGAGCTCGGGCTGGACCCCGATGGCCCGCTGTTCGCCGTGGTCAGCCGTCTCGATCCCCAGAAGGGCTTCGACCTACTGGCCGAGGCCGCGCCACAGCTGCTGGCGGACCGAGCACGCATCTGCGTGCTCGGGACGGGCGACCACGCGCTGGTGGAGGGGCTTCGCAGGCTGGCCGCCGACCACCCGGCCCAGCTGGTCGTCGAGGAGCGCTTCGACCGCGCACTTGCGCGCCGGATGTACGCCGGCGCCGACTGTTTCCTGATGCCGTCGCGTTTCGAACCGTGCGGGCAGGGCCAGATGATCGCGATGCGCTACGGCACGGTGCCCGTCGTCCGGCGAACGGGTGGCCTGGCCGACACCGTCATCGACACCGACGATCAGCCCGAGACCGGCAATGGCTTCAGCTTCGACGACGCCGATCCGGAGCCGTTTGCTGACGCGTGCCGGCGCGCGATGGCTGCCCTCGCGAATCGGCCCCGTTGGCGCGAGATACAGGCCCGGTCGATGGCGGCAGACCATTCGTGGCGCGGACCAGCCCGTGATTACGTGGCGGCCTTCCGCCGGGCTATCGAGATTGCTTCCCGCTGATCAGATCGGCGACACGCGTCGCAATCACCTCGATGGTTGCGTCGTCAAGTGCCGGCCACCACAAGGAGAGTGTCCACGTCCACGCGTTTGTGACCGGCCGGCGCTCCGACGACCTCGATCCTGAGCGTGTGCAGGCCGAACCCGGACAACGTGTAACTGAAGACCACCTGGCGGTGCCTGGTGGAGCTGGAGTACAGGTTGACGCGCTCGACGAAGGTGCCGTCGATCGACACGTCGGCGTATCCGCGGCTGGGGCCCTTGGTCGAGATCCAGGCGACGCCGCGGCCGGTGAAGTCGAGCGTTGCCCGGGCACCGGCCTGGGTCGAGTACATCGGCAGCTCCCCGTACGACGAGTAGATCGCGTCGCGCGACCAGGAGCCCGAGAAATCGATCGACTTGGGCGGGTAGACCGGCACGACAGCCGAGCTCACGCCGTACTTGTAGGCGCCCCAATTGCCGCTCACCCTGGCCCGGACGCGGAGGTCGTATATCGCACCGGGCCACGCCGTGGACTGCACGCTCGTCCCACCGGTGGTGGCCAGTGTCGACCACGGCCCGCCGTCACGGCTGCGCTGGACCTGGTACGACTGAGCGTTGGCGACAGACGGCCATTTGATAGAGATCGGGAGCGCAGCTCCGTTGGTCGCGCCGAGGCGCACATCCATCCACGGACCGTTGTTGGCGTCGGCCTCGACGATCAGCCTGACGACCAGGTTGGCGACGTTGCCGCCGCTCGTGCCCCTGACCTGTATGTCGTACGTACCCGGCTGAGTGTTGCCGGCCAGTTCGATGGAAACGCGAGCGTATGCGCCCGCAGCGCCGCCGACCGAGGACGAGGCCCCATTTGGTAGCGTCGACTGGGTCACGGTGATCGCAGGACTGCCGCCGAAGCCGCCCAATCGCGCGAGGAAGATGTCGTAAGGGATGGTTTGGCCTGTGGAGGCGCGCCGCGCCTGTGGGCTGCTGCTCAGGGCGAAGTCCGCGCCCAGATCAAGGTCTCCAACGTACAACGCCGGCTCGTGCGGTCCGCCCTTGTCCGATCCGGTTTTCCAGCCCAGACGGCCGGCCTCGATCAGCCCAGCTCGCACTTCGGCTGGCGTGGGCCGGCCGTGGCCGCGCCGCATCTCGGCGAGGTAGTACAGCGCGGCGCCGCCGGTCACATGAGGCGCGGCCATCGACGTTCCTGTCATTCGGCCGAGGCGGTTGTTCGGGAGATTCGAAAGAACGCAAACCGCGGGCGCGATCAGATCCACATCCGCGCCGTAGTTGCTGAAGCCGGCCATCTTGTCATCGCCCACGGCTCCTGAACTGGTTCCGCCCGACGACCCGCAACCAGAAGGCGGGCTCGCACCGCCACCGGGCTGGCCGTTGTAGTCGGCCATGCCGGACACGCTGATCACCTCGTCGTACGCCGCCGGAATGTAGTTCGCGGCATTGGCACTGCCATTGCCGGCCGCGGCGACGATCGTCACGCGCTGGTCGTACAGGCGGCAGATCGCCTGGTGGAGGAGGTCGTGGTTGTCCTGGCCGCAGCTGACGTCGTCTGATCCGGCACCGGCGAGGCTCATGTTCACGACCTCGATGCTGCCCATGTCGGCGACGTGGTCGAGGCCGCAGATGACCCATGACCAGTAGCCCAGGCCGCCCCAGTCGAGGACTTTGATCGACCACAGGCGCGCTCCTGCGGCGACGCCT
>CAZXLP010000156.1:0-3710 GCA_964642085.1 uncultured Anaerolineaceae bacterium | reverse complement strand
CGCGATGTTGGGCGGCGAGGAGTCAGGGGGCTACGGCTTCGGCATGCACCTGCCCGAGCGCGACGGCATCTACGCCGACCTCCTGCTGCTCGACCTGTTCATGCGCGAACGCGAGGCCGGACGCTGGCCCGTATCGCGCGCCGTCGCGCACTTCCACGAGATAGCCGGCCAGTCGTTCTACCTGCGCAGTGACGTGCACGTCGAGCGCTCGACATACCCGGCGCTCAAGGATCGACTGATGATCGAACTCGTCGAGCAGGCACCGTCGTCGGTTGCCGGCCATCGGGTCGTGCGCACTGACGCCCTCGATACGAAGGACGGCTTCAAGTTCTGGCTCGACGACGGGTCGTGGCTGCTGGTCCGTTTCAGCGGCACGGAACCGCTCGTTCGGGTCTACGCCGAGGCGGGCAGCGCGGAGCTGCGCGACGCGATCCTGGCCGAGGGCTCGGCCCTCGTCCGCGGGGAGACGAAGCCGGCGGCCGTGGCATGACGACTCAGACCGTCAACATGCTCGATGACGCCGCGGCAATCGGCAGGCGCGACCAGGGCGCGATGCTCGCTCGGATTGCCCAGTTCGGCGACCAGCTGCGCACCGGCTGGGCACTCAGTCGTTCGCTCCAGCTTGCCGACGCGCACCGCTCGGCGAATGCCGTCGCCGTGCTTGGCATGGGCGGGTCGGCCGTCGGCGGCGACCTGGTCCGCGCGATCTTCGCCGACCGGCTGACGGTACCGATTTCTTCGGTCCGCGACTACGACCTGCCGGCGTGGGTCGGCCAGCGGACCCTCGTTGTCGCCGTGTCGCACAGCGGCGCGACAGAGGAAACGATCAGCGCATTGAGCGCGGCGCTTGAGCGACGCTGCCCGGTCGCGGTGATCACCACCGGCGGTCCGATTGGCGACGTGGCCGCGCGCGTCAAACTTCCGCGCCTCATCTACGCCAGCGACGCTCCGCCGCGCGCGGCCCTCGGCTTCACCCTCAGCCTGTTGACAGGCCTGCTCGAGAGGGCCGGCATGCTGGCGGTGGAGGGAGCGGAGATCGAATCGGCAATCGACGCTTCGGCGTCGGTCGTTCGAGCATGTGCCCCCGAGACTCCAACCGACTCGAACATGGCCAAGCAGCTCGCCTGGTCGCTCGTCGATCGCCTCCCGGTGATCGAGGGCACGGGCTCGTTGGCGGCCGTCGCTCGGCGCTGGAAGACGCAGATCAATGAGAACTCAAATTCGGTGGCCGTGGCCGAGGAGCTGCCGGAGGCCACGCACAACGCGGTCGTTGGCTACGAGCAACCCGAAGCATTGCGTGACCACCAGTACGTGGTGTTCCTGCGATCCGTGTCTGACCACCCCCGCAACGACCACCGCGCCGCACTCTCGGCCGAGCTGCTGGATGCGGTCCGAATCAGCCACCAGCACGTGACCATCGACGGCGAGGGTCGTTTCGCCCAGGCTTGTGCCGCAATCACGCTGGGCGACTACGTGAGCGCCTACCTCGGTCTGTTGTACGGGGTCGACCCCAGCGCCACCCCTGCCCTGACGCTCGTCAAGGAGCGGATGGGCGCGTTCGGCAAGGTCGACGAGGAGGCCGAGTTCGACAATCTTGACGACGAGGACGACTGAGACCGAATCCGGGTTTCAGTGGCGCGCCAGCCACTCCTCGAGAGAACGGCCGCGCGGCGGCTGCCCGGACTGCTCAGCCAGCCGGTCGACTCTGCCGAGAGCTCCCTGCAGGTACCGCACTCCCATCCACCGGAACGGCTCCGGTTCCCAGCTCCGCGAACGATGACCGACCAGGGGAAGCTCGGTGCGGCTGGTCTGCTGGTTCGTGATGAGCTCGGCCAGCGTTCGACCGCCGAGGTTCGCTGCCGAGACGCCGTGACCGATGTACCCGCGGGCAGTAGCGACGCCCTTGCGCTTGTCGAACGCGATCGTCGGGTGCCAGTCGCGCGCCATTCCCAACGGGCCGCCCCATGCGTGGCTGAATCGGACGTCGCGTAGCTGGGGGAACCAGTCGCGGGCCAGGGTCCGCAGTATCTCGTGCGTCGGGTCGTGCCGATCGTATTCGTCGCGGATGGGCGACCCGAACCGATATGGCGCGCCACGACCGCCAAAGAGGAGGCGGCCGTCGCTGGTGCGCGACAGGTAAACCACCGTGTAGCGGGGCGATCCGATGAGCTCGTGCTCCTGCCAGCCGATCTCCGCCCAGAGCTCATCAGGAAGAGGCTCGGTCAGGACGATCAGGGACCAGATGGGAATCAGCGATCGGTGGAGTCGCCGCAGCCTCGTCAGGTACGCCTCGCCGGCGAGGACGACGACATCGGCAGTCACCTCGCCCGTCAACGTGCTGATGCTCGGCCGACGTGAGAACAGGCCCGCCGGCTGGTAGTCGGTGACCTCCGTCTGCTCGTAGATCGTCGCGCCCATCCGCTCCACGGTCCGGGCCAGGCCACGGGCCAGCTTGCCCGGATGAATTGCCGCGGCATCGGGCGCGAAGAGCGCGCTCTCGGCTCCCTTCACACGCACGCGCTGAGCCAGCTGGGCGGCATCCAGCAGCTCGTAGCGGTCGCCGAATCCGAATTCCTCCAATTCCCGGAAATCGGCCTCGAGCGACGGCGTCTCATGCGGCCCACGCGAAATGATGAGCTCGCCGCCGCGACGCCACTCGATGTCGATGCCCTCGGCGGCGGCCACCCGCCCGACTTCGTCGACAGCGTCGAAAACCGCGCCGTAGACCTGCCGCGCACGCTCACGGCCGTGGAGATGAGCCAGTCGCGCAAGGGAGATATTGAGCCCCGGCGCACACCAGCCTCCGTTGCGCCCGGAGGCGCCGAAACCAGCGATGTCGCGCTCGAGCAGGACGACGCGCAGGGATGGGTCGGCCCGCAGCAGGTAGTACGCCGTCCACAGACCCGTATAACCACCACCGAGGATCGCCACGTCGGCATCCATGGATCCAGCGAGGGCGGGTCGCGGCGTCAGGTCGTCGCCTGACGTTTCAAGCCAGAACGAGATCGAGCCGTAATCGCGCGTCGCGGGGCCAGGAATCGGTCGATTGGGCGGTGACGACTCGGCCATGGCTGATGTAGCCTAGGCCATCATCGCTCGGCTCCGACGGCTCGAGCGGCACGCCGTGACCCGAGCGCCATATGCGGGACGTTGCACGCGTCCCGGGCGGGAGGTTGCCCAATGCACTCAAGCGTGATCGGCAAAGTCGAGAAGGCGAATCGCTACGCGCGGGAGCTCGACCGGATCACCATCGACCGGCTTTCGCTCACGTTCCGCGGCGACAACGACACCCACGTCGTTTCTCTCGAGTCCGACCGCTGGCAGTGCAATTGCCACGCCTTCCAGTCCTGGAGTACGTGTGCCCACGTCCTGGCGATGCAAAAAATCATGGGCCAGATGCTGCCCGAGGCTGCTCAGACCAGCTACTTCGGAGCGCCCGAGCCAGCCGTGAGCGAGGCCACCCCGGCGTAGCCCGGGGCATCACCGAGAAATGCTTCTGATGTTCCCGCGTGGCGGGTGTGTAGGCACGAACGTCGCGGCCGGATTTAGCCATACGCTGCCTAGCCGCGCGTTAACGTGCCGGGATCGGCTCTGGCGCTGCCATAAGCTGCTAACCCGCGCGTTAGGTGCCGGGATCGCCTCTGCCGCTGCCATAAGCTCGCCCACGCAGCACTAAGGTCAGATTTTGCCGGGATCGCGCTTTTGAGGGA
>CAZXLP010000155.1:0-3713 GCA_964642085.1 uncultured Anaerolineaceae bacterium | reverse complement strand
TTGCCTGGAACCTCAAGCGTTGCCTCGATCCGGCCGTCGGCTCTTCGGTCGTCGGACTCATGAAAGGCTATCTTCTCAAGGATATCGACACGGGCAAGAAGGACGACAAAGGCAATGCAGTCATGTCCTCGGAGATGTGGGATGCAAATGCCATCGAGGTGAAGGACGAAAAGACGCTTATCCTCAATCTCAAGGAGCCCCAGGTGGCGGTTCCAGAACATCTGTTCCACTATCCGCTGCAGATTCTGGATCCGGCCGAGAAAGGCGTTTTCGCTGTCGGCTCGAATGGCGTCATGCCGTTTGAACTCGCCGAGGTCGAAGTGGGCCGGAAGGCGATTTTGAAGCGCCGCCCGGATGGCAACGCTTTTCTCGATGAAGTTCATTTTATTGATCTTGGTGACAATCCATCGGCTACGGCGGGGGCCATGCAATCCAAGCAGGTCGACGGCCTTTACGAGGGCGAGGTCGAGCAATACGATATCTACAAGGCCATGGACCACCTGCAGATGTATGAAGTCACGACCGCCGCCACGGCGGTGGTGCGCATGCGTCTCGACTCCGATCCCTGGAAGGATCCGAAAGTACGCAAGGCCGTACGCCTGGCAACCGACGTGACCAAGACCAACACCATCGCCGCCGGCGCGTTGGGTACGGACGCCGAGCATCATCATGTTTGCGATGTGCATCCCGACTACAAGAAAATCGGCACGCTCGGGCGCGATGTCGAAGCGGCCAAGGCGCTTCTCGCCGAGGCGGGCCATCCCGATGGCATCGATGTTGAGATCATCTGCAAGCCGGATCCGGCCTGGGAAGTCCGCTCCGTCGAAGCCATGGTCGAGCAGTGGAAAGAAGCCGGCATCAGGGCCAAGATCAACGTCATGCCGTCGACCAAGTACTGGGAAGTCTGGGACAAGGTGCCGTTCGGCTACACGTCGTGGGCGCATCGGCCCCTTGGCTTCATGGTGCTGGCCCTGGCCTATCGGACCGGCGTACCCTGGAACGAGTCGGCCTACTCGAACGCAAAGTTCGACGAAGTGCTGGCCAAGGCGGAAGGCACGCTCGATGTCGACGCGCGCCGCGAGCTGATCGGCGAGCTGGAAGGGATCATGCTGGAAGACGGACCTATCTCGCAATGCATCTGGCGAAAGGCGTACATTCCGATGGCCAAGAAGGTGAAAGGGTTCGCCCTTCACCCGACACGTTACTTCTTCTGCGAGGAATGGGCGGTTGAAGCCTGATAATTCCGAGCCTACTTGGTGAACTTACGCCCTCCCGTTTCCACGGGAGGGCGTCTTTTAGAGAATGGAGCGAAGAATGGGCCGAGACAACAGGCCTCAGCGCGAGCCACGCGCCGCGCAGGGGCTGAAGCAGCTTACCTGGCGCGAAGTGCGCAATCCCTATCCGCCGGTCGCGGTATTGAGCGCGGACCATATCGAAACCATTCACCATGCCTCGCTGCGCATTCTGGAAGAGATCGGCATGCGCATTCTCGACCGGACGGCGCGCGACATTTGGGTCCGCGCCGGCGCTACCGTCGATCACGCGAGCATGATGGTTCGGTTCGACCGTGGGCTGATCGGAGAAACGATCGCGTTGGCGCCCGCCGAATTCACACTGCATGCGCGCAACCCCGCCAGGAACGTAACGGTCGGCGGCAATCGAATTCTGTTCAGTTCGGTTGGCGGGCCGCCCTATTGCACCGATCTCGACCGTGGCCGACGGAGTGGAACCTACAGTGAGATGTGCGATTACATCCGCATCGTTCAGAGCCTAAACATCATCCATCAGGAAGGTGGCGGTCCTTTTGAGCCGATGGATCTGCCGGCGGACACCCGTTATCTGGACATTTATTACGCCGAGACCACGCTGCTCGACAAAACCTGGAAACCCTCGGCCTTGGGTCATGATCGGGCCGCAGACGCCATCGATATGGCCTGCATCGCGCTCGGCACCGACCGGGAGGGTTTGGCGGAACGCCCTGCCCTGACCGCCACGATCAATACCAATTCACCCCTCCAACTTGATGTTCCGATGGCCGAAGGGCTGATTGAGATGGCGCGGGCACGCCAGCCGGTGGTGGTGACGCCTTTCACCTTGTCAGGCGCCATGTGCCCAGCGACCATTGCCGGAGCACTGGTCCAGCAGAACGCCGAAGCGCTGGCAACGATCGCGCTGACGCAACTGGTGAGCCCCGGTGCGCCGGTGGTTTACGGCGCTTTCACCTCGAACGTCGATATGAAAAGCGGCGCGCCAGCCTTTGGTACTCCGGAATACACCAAGGCGGCGCAGGCCTCGGGTCAGTTGGCACGCCGCTACAATCTGCCGTTCCGGTCGAGCAACGCCACCGCTTCGAATGACGTCGATGCGCAGGCGGCCTATGAGAGTCAGATGTCCTTGTGGGGTGCGGCCATGGGACATGCGAACATGGTCTCGCATGGAGCAGGCTGGCTCGAAGGCGGCCTGGTGGCCTCGTTTGAAAAGCTCATCATCGATGCCGAGATGCTGCAGATGATGGCTGAATATTTTCGCCCGATCGAAATGGACGAAGATGCCTTGGGCTTGGCTGCCATCGCCGAAGTCGGGCCCGGCGGGCATTTCTTCGGCGCTGCGCACACCCTGGCGCGCTACAAGACGGCGTTTTACGCGCCGATTGTCTCGGATTGGCGGAATTTCGAATCATGGAAATTGGCCGGGGGCCTGTCGGCAACCCAGCGCGCCAATAGGATCTGGAAGCAATTGCTGGCGGCCTATGAGCAGCCGCCGATCGATCCCGCGATCGACGAGGAACTCCAGGCGTTCGTTGCACGGCGGAAACGCGAGATTGTCAAGGCCGCGTAAAGCTTACAACTCCTCCCACGGAAAGGTATCGAGGCGGGTGGCGCCGTTCCGACCGATCAAAACTTGGGTCTCGAGCTTGACGCATTCGCCGCCATTTTCCTCGCCAATAAGGCTTTCGACACACACGGTCATGTTTTCCTCAAACCGCCCCGCATAAGCGCGCCCCGCATCGGGACGTAATGGAGCACTTGGATACTCGTCTGCGAGCCCCACACCGTGCAGCGCAGTGGAGTAGCGCCGGGCGACGTACTTCTCCGGGATAGTCCATTGTTTCTCGCTGAATTCGGCGAACGTCATCCCAGCCTTGAGGATCGACACATTGTGCCCGATCTGGTCGAGCGCGGCCGAATAGAGTGTGTGCTGCTTATTGGTCATGCGCGTGTGGCCGCAGGTCCAGGATCGAGACAGGTCGGCGCAATAGCCGTAGGGGCCGATGAGATCGGTATCGAACGAGATGATATCGCCCTTTTCGGCCACGCGATCCGAGCATTCCTGAAACCATGGATTGGTGCGCGGGCCCGATGCCAGAAGCCGAGTCTCGATCCATTCACCGCCGGAGCGGATGTTTTCGAAGTGAAGTTCAGCCCAGATCTCGTTCTCCGTCTTGCCCGGCAAGGAATGCTCGTACATGCGGGCCATGCCCGCCTCGCAAACCCGGATGGTCCAGCTCATGAGGGCCAGTTCTTCGGGGCTCTTGATGCAACGAGCGTGTTCGGTCAGTTCCTGGCCTTCCACAAGTGTGACACCGCGCTTGCGCAATGCATCGACGCCCAACGGTTCCATCTTGTCGACCGCGAGGCGCATATTGCCGCCGCCACGTTGCCTGAGGACGTGGGCGATTTCGTCAGCCCACTTCCCGACCCGTTCTTCGATGC
>CAZXLP010000154.1:0-3729 GCA_964642085.1 uncultured Anaerolineaceae bacterium | reverse complement strand
CACGTCAACAAGACCGACTCGGCGGTGCGCCTGACGCACATCCCGACCGGCATAACCGCGCAAAGCCAGAACGAGCGCTCGCAGCACCAGAACCGCGAGTCGGCGATGAAGATCCTGAAGGCTCGCCTCCTCGAACGACGCGTCGAGGAACGCGAAAAGGAGCTCGCCGCGCTCCGTGGCGTCCACGTGGAGGCCGGTTGGGGCAACCAGATCCGCTCGTACGTGCTCCATCCGTATCAGATGGTCAAGGACCACCGCACCGACTACGAGACGAGTGCGACTACCGACGTACTCGACGGCGACCTGGACGCCTTCATGCTGGCCGAGCTGGAGCGTCTGGCCACCACTGAACCGCCGGCCTCAGCCGCTTAACAACGTGGAGCTGCGTCCGATCACGCCGGCCGACATCGAATCGTGCATCGAGATCTTCTACGTGGCCGACGAGGCGCTCACCCTGAGTCGCAACCTGCCGGTCATGCCGCGCAATCCGCAGGCAATCGAGCGGATCTTCAGCCACGTGTCGGGGAGCACGCCGCAACGCGCCTGGCTCGCCGAGGAGGGCGGACAGGTGTCGGGCTTCGGCATGGCAATCGAGCGCGACGAGCTCACTTTTCTGGCGTTCCTGTTCGTCCGGCCGGAAGTACAGGCCTCCGGTATCGGCGCCGCGCTTTACGAACGCTGTATGCCCCGCTCCGGTTACCGGGCGACCTGCATCTGGTCGGTCCAGCCTGTCTCTGCCGCGCTCTACGCGCGCAACGGTCTCGTGCCGCGCGTGCCGCTGTACACCTTCACCGGCCGGCCACGGACGCCTCTGCCGCCTCTCCCGAGGGGGCTGGAGCTGATGCCCGTCGCGCCTGAAGAGCTGGACGAGCTCGACCGCGAGATCCTGGGCTTCACGCGACCCGTCGACCACGAAGCCTGGCAGAGCTGGGACCGCCGTCCGTTCGCGCTCCGAGACGGCAAGCACCTGCTGGGATATGGCTACGCGCAGCCGGCAGGCCGCCTTGGTCCGGCGGTAGTTCGTCGGTTGGAAGACCTCCTGCCGCTGGTCGGGGCCCTGATGGCGGAGATAGAGCCCCTCGAGGACTGGATGGTCCACGTCCCGGGCGTCGCTGCCGAAACGTTCGTGGCCCTGCTGGAGGCCGGCATGCGTTTCGACGGTCCGCCGATCCTGTTCTGCGCGACGCGGGCGGGCGTCGACCACAGCCGCTACCTCCCGGCGACCTACGCACTGCCCTAGCAGAGCAGCGACCGACCGGACAGGGCCGGTGGAACGCCCCGCCACCCGATTCCGTCCACGCACCTAGACTGGCATTTCCGTCACCTCCGAGGCTTCATCTCCATGTCTTTCGATCCCTTGCCGGGCGAACCCGTCGCTGATGCGGAGCCCGTGACACCCCGAAAGGAGCCGGCGAAAGCCGAGGAACGCAGCAACAGCCGCGCCTCGAGCTACCTGGCGCTGTTCCTTGTCGCGGCCGTGGGTGGCGCCGCGCTCTTCTTCTCCGGGTTCATGCTCGGGCGCCTGAACGGTCAAACGCCGGGCACCTCGGACGCCAATCAGGAGCTCTTCCGCCCCTTCTGGGACGCCTACAACGACGTCAGCACGAGATATGTCGGCGAGGTCGACCCACACCTCCTGGTACAGGGCGCCATCAAGGGCATATTCCAGGCGCTCGATGACCCTTACTCGGCGTATCTGACGGAGGAGGAGTACCGATCCAACCTCGGCGGGCTGTCCGGCGAGTTCGAGGGCGTCGGCCTCGAAATGGCCACACTCGAAGACGTGGAAGCGTGCGCCACCATCTCGGCCACGTGCCGGCTGACCGTCACGCGCGTTATCCGCGGCTCACCCGCCCTGGCGGCTGACCTGCGCGCCGGGGACATCCTGCTCGCCGTCGACGGCACGAGCACTCTCGGCTCGACTCTGGAACTCGTCGTTCCCACGGTCCGCGGCCCCAAGGGCAGCACGGTCGTGCTGAGCATCGAGCGCGAAGGCGTCCCAATGGACGTCTCGGTCGTGCGCGACGTCATCCAGCGCGAGGACGTACGCAGCGAGGTGCTCGCCAACGGTCGTGTCGGCTACCTGAAGGTCTTCGGGTTCAGCTCAGCGTCGGCTGCCGACCTCCGTGATCAGCTGAGCGAGCTGATCGAGGATCGCGGCGTCAGGGCCCTGATCCTGGATCTGCGCGACGACCCGGGCGGATACGTCGATGCTGCCCATCAGATCGCGAGCGAGTTCGTCGCCACGGGCCCGCTCTATTGGGAGCAGGCGGCGGGCAGGGAACCAGAAGCCAGGAATCCTGATCCGGGAGGCGTCGCGACGGATCCCGCGATCCCGATGATCGTGCTCGTAAATGGCGGGACCGCGAGCGCCAGTGAGATCGTGGCGGGAGCGCTCCAGGGCAGCGGTCGGGCGTTGCTCGTTGGCGAGACGACTTTCGGCAAGGGCACCATCCAGGAGTTCAAGGAGCTCCCGGGTGCCGGCGGATACCGGCTGTCCGTTCGGAAGTGGCTCACGCCCGATCAGACATGGATCCACGGCGTCGGTTTGACGCCCGACATCGAAGCCTCGGCGCCCGCCGAACCCCAGCCCGGAGTCGACCCCGTCCTCGATCGCGGGACTGAAGTCCTGCTCGAACGCCTGCAGGACTCGCCGACGCCGTCGATCAGCCCTGCTCCGACCGTCACGCTCGCGCCCACACCAGCCTGAGGTTGCCCCCGGCCCGTCTTGCGGGGAGCGTGATCGTCGGGTAATGTGAGCGGGAACGAAAGGAGGTGGTGTGCAGTGTTAGATAAGTCTTGCTGCACCGCCTCTCGGGAGTCGCTCGCCTGAGCTGACACCGGGAAGTGGTGTTCGCAACCACGTGACGCCGGCCCACAATCGGGCCGGCGTTCGTGTGTCTTAGAGCATCATCCTTTCGAGCGAGCCCTTCCTGGAGAACCCTGTGTCCGAGACGGTGGCGGTCAACCGCAAGGCGCGCCACAACTACACGATTAGCGATACGTTCGAGGCCGGCCTCGTACTGACTGGAACGGAGATCAAGAGCATCCGTGCCGGCAAGGCGAACCTGTCCGACGCCTACGCGCGCGTCGAAAAGGGCGAGGCGTGGCTGGTCGGCGCCCACATCGCGCCGTACGAGGCGGGCAACCGCCACAACCACGAGCCCAAACGCGATCGGAAGCTGCTGCTGCACCGGTCGGAAATCGACGACCTGATGGGTAAGGCCGCGGCCAAGGGCCTGACCGTCGTGCCGCTGCGGCTGTATATCAGCCGCGGCCGCGCCAAGATCGAGCTTGGCCTGGCCAAGGGCAAGCAGTTGTACGACCGGAGGCGCGACATCGCCGACAGGGATTCGCGGCGCGACATGGAACGTGCGCTTGCAGACATCTCACGCGGCCGCCGCTAGCAGGCGTCGATGAAGGCCAGAGCCGCGTCCAGCGCCGGGTTATGCAATTGGTGACTGAACGGGCGGCTGGCCATCGCAATTGAGTCGGAATTGAGCTGTTTGTCGGTCGTTTCATGCGGTTATTTGACTGAAATCGCGAACCAAGGCGCCCCGCAGCGGAGGTTGCGGACTCGGAACGGAGCTCGACGATCCGTTCAGTCACGGGCTGCATGGAACGCCTGGGAGGCCGACTCTTCCCGAACAGGCGTTCCAATGGTAGAATTTGCGGTCTGGGGATGAGTGGTTTCGACAGGGCCGGATCCCCGGAGAACGCGAGCCGAGG
>CAZXLP010000153.1:0-3768 GCA_964642085.1 uncultured Anaerolineaceae bacterium | reverse complement strand
AGCAATGGCAGGTAGCGGAACCAAGGAAGACCCGTGGCAGCTCAAGACGCCGCCGGGGACGTCCGAATACACGATGTACCTGGACGACGCGGCGGATCCGCCAGTGATCGTCTGCCAGGTGGGCGGCACGCAGCTGAAGTACGACAAGCGTGCGATCGACGACCTGCACGCGATGCTCAAGGCACACGGCGACTGGATGCCGCTGGGTGGTGCCGACGAGCAGAAGGAAGCGGCTGAAGGCACGGTCGAGGCCTGGGGACGTTCGGCGGATAACCCGGTCGGCGGCTGGTATGGCCTCAAGAAGGGCCTGCGCGGCCGGTTCGGGGTTTACATGCCGCCGCTGATGGAGGCGCTCGGGCTCGCAGAGGTCACTCACGACGCCAAGAACAACCGCATACGGGCCAAGTAGCGCTCGTCTAATACAGAAGTCCCGCGGCCAGTGACCGCGGGTCTCGCCATTCAGCCGGTGTCTTCATGCGGGGCCGCCAGTGGCGGCTACTCGACAGTGACGGTCTTCGTCTCTGAGTCCGTTTCGGTGCCCCTCGTAACCGTCAAGGTGACCGTGTACGAACCCGCGACCGAGTATGTGTGGCTCGGGCTCTTGTCGCTGCCGCCGGTGGAATCACCGAAGTCCCAGACGTAGCTGTCGGCGCCATTTGGCTTGCCGTTAAAACTCACTGTCAACGGGCCTGCCGGACTGGCGGTGAAGTTGGCGTCCAGGGCGGGCGCAGGTGTCGGGTCCGGATCGGGTGGCGGGTCCGGATCGGGTGGCGGTTTCGGAGCGCCTGGATACTGATCGGGTCGGATGCGCGTGCCCGCAGGCGGATCGCCGGCATAGCGGCCGACGAGCGTGATCGCGTCGAGCTTCTTGTAGTGCGAGAACCAAGTGTTCTCGTGGATGATGCTGCCCTGCGCGTCGCGGACGGTGCGCGTGACCCACGCGTCGAACGCGTTATAGGCGTCCTGGGTCTTCCTACGTTCGCCCGCCGAGAGCGCGTCTGAGTATTCGAGCCACGCGCCAGCCTCGACCACGTTCTCGACACGCGGCTCGGAAAGCGAGACGGTGCGGCCGTCGTCGATCCCCCACACCTCGAAGGTGACCTTGCCTCGAGTGTTAATGCCCTTGATCAGGACGGGGTAGCCGGTGTCGTTGGTAAAGGCCATCGTCCGCCGGGAGCCGCCCGACTCCCATACCGTCGCATCCAGGCCGACCGGGTAGCGGCTGATGTAGATGCTGTGGTTCGCGCGCGCGTCGACCTGGAACCCAGCGCGCATGGCGGCATTGAAGAGCGTCGTCGACGACGAGCACATGCCTCCGCCGATCGCCCCGTCCTCCTTGATCTGCCCGTGGATGAGCACACCGCCCTCGACGTATGGCGGACTGGTGACTGGGCCGATGGCGGTGATGTAGTCGAATCGCTCGCCTGGCTGTACGACCTGGCCGTCGATCGCTGACGTCGGGAGCTGGATGTTGACGCCATTTCCGTTGAGCGGGCCGGGAACGAAGTTCGTTGTCCAGGTGCCGAGCATCGTCACCCGCGAAGCAAGTGCCTGCGCCTGAGCCGTGGTGAACTCGGGCTCGACCGGCACCAGGGCCAGGCTCACGCTCGAGGGTGCGGCTCCGTTGGCGCGTGCCTCAAGCGAGGCGAGGACGTTGGCCGAGGTGGCGTCGATGTCGAGCGCCCGGCCCTGCGCGCTGGGGATGACGGTGACGTTGCCGCCACTGAAACCAAACGTGGCATTGGTCGCCGGTATGTCCGTTTCCGCGGCGTATGTGGCGAGGTACTGGCCGATTGGCTCCGCAGCGATCGACAGCTGCCACTCACCAACTGTGGTCTCGTTGAGGTACACCCAGCCGCGCAGGATGTCCGAGTCGATCGCAGTCGAGAGATCGGCACCGGCGAGGCTCAGCTGCGTTGCGACGACGCCCTCGGCGCGGTCGGCGGCGGCCTGGGCTTGCGCGGTGGTCACGGCGGGCGCGACAGGCGTGCCCTCGACCGTGAGCTGAGTGCTCTGCGGCGACAGGTTGTTGATAGCGGCCATGGCCGACAGCACGACCTGCTGTGGATCGACCGCGGTGCCCGCCGATGCCGGTGAAACTACGTAGCGACCGTCCTCGCGCGTGATCGTGGCATTGACCGGCGCGACCTCAGCAGCCGCGGCCAGGGCTGCGATGCGCATCGACAGCTCGTCGTTGTTCCAGGTCATCTGCGGCTGGACCGAGATGCCGTTCAACAGGATGGCCATCTGCTCGCGCAGCTGATCGATGAAGTTGCTGCCGCGGCCCAGCTCGAACGCCTGGGTGAGCATGAACTCCATGTCGTAGTCGCGATCGATATCCGAGTAGGCGATCGCCTCTTCCTGGCCGGCAACCTTCACGGTAAGGGTCCCGATGGAAAGACTGGGCAGGCCCGTGCGCAGCTTCGTCTCTGCGGCGCTGCGGCTCAGGCCGGCGAGGTCCACTCCCGCGACGTCGACTCCGGGGAGGACTCGACCGTCGTTCATACGCGCATACCCGACGGCAAACGCGGCACCGAAGACCATGATTGCGCTGAGCGTCAGCGCGAACCAGAAGGCCACCCGGTTCCAGGCAAAGGGCGGGGCAGCAACGTATTCCGACGGGAAAGGATCAGTGCGGGAAGTCATTTGCCTCGAATGCTAGCAACGGAAGGAGTTGGAATTTTGTGGCCCAAACGTCACAGGACCGCACATTACTGTCAGCGGGTCGTCGTATCCGCCCGTTCGTCAGAAGCGACGAATCACCTGCCCAAAGCGTGACACAGTTTGGTCAGGCTTGCCGAAGAATGATCACCACGCGGCGGTGCGGCTCCTCGCCGATCGATTGGGTCGCGACGTCGGCGTGTTCACGCAGCGCGAGATGAATCCAGCGTCGCTCAAGCGCGGGCATGGGCTCCAACTGGAGCATCTTGCCGCTCTCCTTGACCCGATCGGCGGCGCGCATCGCGATCTCGCGCAACTGCCGCTCGCGCCGGCCGCGGTAATCCTCTACGTCGACCAACACGCGCGTCCACTCGCCAAGGCGACGCGAAAGCATCAGGTTGACCAGGTGCTGCAACGCCGATAGACGCTCGCCCTTGCGGCCGATGAGGGCGCCGAGTGACTCCTTCTCGTGCTCCTGGCCACGGACGTCGAGCTTGGAGGTATCCCCTGTCTCGATAGTGACCTCGGCTTCGAGGCCCATGTGCTGAAGCAGCTCCTGGAGGATCTCACGGCCAGCGGCAAGCGCCTCGGGGCTTGCTTCGGCGGCCTGGATCTCCTCGCGCTCGACCGACAGCCGCGCTCGGCTGGCCCGCACCTCTTCCTGTTCGCCGGCCGAAAGCTGGGCGCCCGATCGGTCGCGGTTGGGTTCGCGGTCGCGGCTGGGTTCGCGGTCGCGGCCGAAATCTCGCCGGCCCCGATCTCCGCGCCCACGGTCGCGCTCGCCACGATCGCGCTCGGCACGGCCGACATCGTCGCGACTAGGGGTTGGGACCTCGCCGCCCTCCACGGCCGCATCCGTGCCGGCGCCGTACGAGGGTTCGCTGCTTGCCGGCGACGCGCTGCGGACATCATCACGCCGGGGATCGCCGCGGTCTCCGCGGCCGCGATCACGGTCACGTCCGCCGCGTCCGAATCCGCCGCGGTCGCGGTCACGTCCGCCGCGATCGCGATCACTGCGGTCGCCTCGGTCACCGAAGCTCTCGCGTGGCGGTGGCGGCGGCAGCGGTGTAGCCGCAGCTGCCTCGCGGCGCGGTGCCGCGCCCCCCA
>CAZXLP010000152.1:0-3775 GCA_964642085.1 uncultured Anaerolineaceae bacterium | reverse complement strand
ATCATGATGATCGACGCAGTGGGCGCTCGGACGGACAGCTGCTCGGCGGTGGCGATACCGTCCATGCCCGGCATGTTGATGTCGAGCAGCACCACGTCGACGGGCTTCTCCGTCGCAGCCACGAGCGCCTCTTCGCCTGAGCCGACGCTGCCGGCTACGACGATGTCGCTCTCGAAGCCAAGCAGCTTCGCGAGATGCTCGCGTGTCTCGGCGATGTCATCGACGATGATCACCTTGATCGGATCGGCCGCCATCAATTTCGCCTCTGTGTCCTTCGCTTACGTCGACAGTGCTACGGAGTAACCGGGAGAGGGGGCAGGACGCCCCAGCGATCGACCAGCTCCCGAAGTGTGATGCCGGTCGTCGGTACCTGAGCGGCCGCGTAGTCGGCCGGTGCGCGCAGCGCCAGCGAGATATGGCCGTCGAGTTGCGCGAAGCGGATGACCTCCGCCTGCTGGGGCTGGACGGCAAGGATGGCGATCAGATCGGGCTCCAGCACACCGTTTGGTCCTACAGCGTCGGACGCCACGCCCAAGGACCTTGGCAGCGCAGCGAGCACCTGGACGTTCTGCACGACGACCTTGACGGTCGTGTTGTTGATGAAGTCGTCGAGTGAGATGTACGGGGCCCCCGCGCCTCCGTCGGGTCCCGTCCCGGCCGGGAAGGGGTTGGCGATCACGATGGGGTTGAGTGCGTCGAGATCCGTGATGGTCAGGATCACGTCCACCCAGTCACCCGCCTGGAGCAGCGCGCCAACCGAGTCGACGCGACTGAGCGGCACCGCCACTGCCCGCATTCCGGGCTGGATCGAGGAGACGAGGTCGGGGACGGTCACACCGGTCTGGAAGTCGTCGTCGGTCAGGGCTGCACCCTGGGTTACCGCGCGCCGAACGACGAGGCCGACCAGTTCCTCGGGATGCTGGTACGTCCCAAGGGCATCAGTCGGAGTCCGGTTTTCGGTGGCGAGCATCTCGGCCGTCAGCGGCGTGCCCATCGTCAGGTTCTGTGAAGCGACCACGACGGGGACGTCAGCAGGAACCACCGCCACCGGCTTCTGGCCGGAGCCCAGGGCGAGCACGACTACGAATGCAACCGCAGCCATGATCGCGCCAAATATGAGCATCAGTCGATTGGTGCGCTTCAACGTGGACTCCAAAAGTGGAAGGGTGTGACAGGTGTCAACGACTCTAGGGAGTGTCCGGAGAGGTCCGCGATCCTACGAATGGGCTAGGACTGTCCAGTTATCGGCCGCTGCCTGATACACAGCGGTGGGCAAAGAGAGAGGAGCGGGGCCTGGTCCGGAGGAGGTCGGACCAGGCACCGCTCCTCGGCGAGGAAAAGGCCGGATTAGAGAGCGTTTCCCAGATCAGAAAGCATCTGGTTGATAGAACCGCCCATGAATGTGATCGCCACGATCGAGGCGACCGCGATGAGAGCAAGAATGAGTGCGTATTCGGCCAATCCCTGCCCAGTCTCTCCGCGCCCATACAGGCGCTTCAGGCCGAGCTTCACAGTCGCGTTTACCTCCGCTGCAGACGTCAAGTCGACGCGGCGCGAATGTCGCCCAGCACGGATCGGTCTCGATATAGGACACCTGTACTTTGCCGGGTACCTACTCAGCCGTTGATGGTGTCCGCGATCACGCTCAGGACGTCGTTGATCTGGGTACCGAAGAAGGTCAGCGCGACCATGGCAACAATGACGATGAGCGCGACGATCAACGCGTATTCGGCGAGGCTCTGGCCGAGTCCCCTACCTACCGCGCCACGAATCCGCGGCTGGCCCATGCGACGTCACCCTCCGGCTGCCCTGCTTGCGATCTGCCTCCGCGGTCGCCCTGGGCGACCTCTGCGCGTCGGCCGCAAGGTCCCGCAGGGCGGGGCCCCTGCGTCCTCCTTGCGGGGGCGGCGATGCTAGCAGCGAAGGGCTGGGAAAAGGAAAGCGCCGGCCGTTGCCGGCCGACGCACAAACGAAAGCGCCGGCCGTTTCCGGCCGGCGCTCTTTGCTCGCTTTGAGCGAAGTGGGTCAGATGCTGTTGCCGACGTCCGACAGGATCGCGTTGATCTGACCGCCGAGGAACGTGACTGCCGCGATCGCCAGGACGGCGATGAGCGCCAGGATCAGCGCGTACTCAGCCAGGCCCTGGCCACGCTCGTCGCGGGCAATCAGGCTCTGCAGGTAGTGGAACATTTATGAACCCTCCGATTTTTGATAAGTCCACCGCAAAATCACGGGACGGCGGGAAGTTATGCCCGGCCTCGGAGGCGATATATGGGAAGGGAGTCCCGGCCGGCTCACCAAGAGTCCTGCCGTCCGCGCGCGGCCGGTGCGGCGACACAACGACGAAACCAGGAACAGTGGCAAACCGCGCGGTCGAGCAGGCACGGTTCGCTCGCCGGCAATATCCCAGGGTGCGAGACTTGAGACGCCCGCGGCGCGGCATCGCGGTCGCTTCACGACGGGCCGTTCAGGCGCGGCTGTGGGTTACCTTCGCCTCGAGTAGCCAGGCGTCCTTTGATACGAATAGCTCGATCCCGACCGGGTCAGCCCGACCGTGAATCTCCGCCAGGACCTTGGCCGTTAGGCCGCGCGCGGCGGTGGTCTCCTGATCGTGGATCATCGACGCCAATGCCTGTGGGATCTGCTTGTCGCGGCGCGCGGCGGCGACGGCCGCCTTGGCCACATCAGCGGGCGCGTCGCGCCTCCCCTGCGGCTGTCCTCGGATGGTGGCCTTCAAGCCTGTGTCCGCCCAATCGAGGCGAACGAGGACGTCGGCCGCCCGCGCATCGATAAAGCCCTGGACGGCGTCGTCGACGATTCGGAAGAGAGTGCTCTCGAGCTCGCTCAACAGGCGACGGTCGGCGCCGACGCTCTGGAACAGGACGGTCTGACCTGAGCGTCGGCTGCGCTCGGCCGCGGCGCGTCGGAGGGTAGGCACGAGGCCGAGGTCGTCCAGAACCATGGGGCGGACGTCGAAGATGAAGTCCTTAGTCGCCTCGAGTGCCCCCTGAACCATGCCCACCAGCTCGCGTAGCTCGCCCTCGGCCTGGGTTGGATCGCGCGCCAGCAGTTGCTGCACGATTTGTGCCTGCAGTGCGATGTTGGCGATGCTCTGAGCCGGACCGTCGTGCATCTGGCGGGCTATCTCGCGGCGCATCTGTTCCTGTGCCGCCATCACGTCTCGCGAGGTCGCGGCGCCGCTCCCCAAGCCGCGTCCCAGTCCGCCGCCACCCACCGGAGCCTGCTCACCGCCGTCGGTCGGAGCTCCGCCGAGCGCGGGCAGTATCTGATCGAGCCGCTGACGGAACCGTTGGAGGGCCCGCTGCTTCCCCAATAGGACCTCGACCTGCCCCTGCATCATCGTCTGGCGGCGCGTCTGCGTGAGCAGCTGCGTGCGTGCCTCGATGAGCGTGGCCGGATTGGCGCGCGGGTCGTTATCGAGCGCCAGAAGGCGCTCTTCGGCCTGTGCCCGACGCTCTTCGTGGCGCTCGGCCTCGGATCCCGCCTGGCGCATGAGCAGCTCGATCTCGACCAGCTCGCGTTCGAGAGTGGCTTGTTCGTGTTCGAGCTCGGCCGCGAGCTCGGCGAGTGGTTGGGTCATATTGCTTCCTCGGCCATAGGGTTGGCCGCCAATTCCTCTCAATCCTCCGGGATGCGGATCCAGCCCTGTTTCATGGCGTAGACCACAGCCTGCGTCCGGTCGTTGACCGACAGCTTGCGCAGGATCGAGCTCATGTGGTTCTTGACCGTCTGCTCGCTGATGGTCAAGGCATAG
>CAZXLP010000151.1:0-3816 GCA_964642085.1 uncultured Anaerolineaceae bacterium | reverse complement strand
TCGAGCGCGAGGAAGACGCCGACCATGCCTACCTCGAGCACGAGGAAGGCGATCATGTATTCCTTCACCCGGTCTGTGATCGGCCCGAAGCTGGCCAGGATGCTGATCGCGGTCAGCGTTGTGGTGAGCACGACCAGGGCGAGCGAGATGCCGTCGACGCCGAGCTTGTACTGGATGCCAAAGGCGGGCACCCAGTCGGCCTCCTCTACGAACTGGAAACCCGTTGCGGCTTGATCGAAGCTGGCCAGCAGCAGGAGTGACACCGCCCAGGTCAGGAGCGCCGTCCCCAGGGCGGCCCAACGGATCCAGCTGAGGCGATGACGCGGCAGGAAGGCGATCACGAACGCGCCTGCGAGCGGCACGAAGGTGACCAGCGTGAGAAGCGGCAGGCCGCTCATCAGCGGATCACGAACATGTAGGTCAGAGCGATGACGAGCAGGCCGGCGGCGATGCCCAGCGCGTAGTTCTGGACCCGCCCGGTCTGGATCTGGCGGATACCCCTTCCTGTGCTCTGGGTGAGTGACGCGACGCCGTTGACGGTCCCGTCCACCACCCGGACGTCGAACCACCACATCGCGCGCGCCACCGCGCCACCGAAGCGGACGAAGATGAGGTCATTCAGGTCATCGAACCACCACTTCGCGTAGGAGGCGTTGTAGAGCGGCTGCAGACGCGTCGTGAGCCGCTCGACCAGCGGACGTTGTTCCCCTCGGCGGAAGAGGCCGAACAACCAGATACCCAGGCCAACGCCGAGCGCGGCCACCGCCGCGCCGATGAGCAGCAGCGCGCCGTCGATCCCGAAGACCTCGAACGTGGCCTGGTGCAGGCCGAGCGTCTCGGACGCGTGCTCGAACACAGGCTCGAGCCAGCCGTGGATCAGGCCCGACGCGGGCGGGAAGCCGATCGCGAGGCCGAGCAGGATCGATGGGACAGCCAGAATGATCAGCGGCACGGTCATCGAGCGCGGTGATTCGTGGATCTCTGGCTCGACGTGCGGATCGACGTGGCTCTCGCCGTAGAACGTCTTACCCATCAGCCGGAACATGTAGAAGCCCGTCATCACGGCCACGACAACGCCGATCGCCCAGACCCACAGGAAGCCGTTCTTGAAGCTCTCGCCGAGTATCTCGTCCTTGCTCCAGAAGCCGGCCAAGGGGAATATGCCAGCAAGGGCGATGGAGCCGATGAGCATCGTCCAATGGGTGATGGGGATGCGCCGCCACAGCGCGCCCATCTTGTTCATGTCCTGTTCCTCGTGCACGGCGTGGATGACCGATCCGGAGCCGAGGAACAACAGGCCCTTGAAGAAGCCGTGGGTCACGAGGTGGAAGATCGCCGCGGTGAAGGCGCCCACGCCGAGGCCGGCGAACATGTAGCCCAGCTGACTGAGAGTTGAGTACGCCAGGACGCGCTTGATGTCGCGCTGCGTGAAGGCGATGGACGCCGCCAGGATGGCGGTGAAGATGCCCACCGCAGCGACGATGATCATCGCCTGCGGCGCCTCGGCAAAAATGGGATTGGCGCGGGCCACGAAGTAGACGCCGGCATTGACCATCGTCGCTGCGTGGATGAGGGCGCTGACGGGGGTCGGGCCCTCCATGGCATCGGGCAGCCAGACGTGGAGCGGGAACTGCGCGCTCTTGCCCATCGCGCCCATGAACAGCAGCAGCGCGATGCCGTTGATGTGCCACGCCTCGATGTGTCCGCTGTGCAGGGCCTCGGGGAGGAGTTCAAACACCTCAGTGAAATTGAGCGTGCCGACCGTGGTCCAGATCGCCGCGATGCCCAGCGCGAAGCCGAAGTCGCCGACGCGATTGACGATGAAGGCCTTCTTCGCCGCTAGCGCGGCCGAGCGCCTCGAATACCAGAAGCCGATCAACAGGTAGCTGGAGAGGCCCACCAGTTCCCACGCCGCGAACAGCAGCAGGAAATTGTCCGCCAGGACCAGCAGCAACATGCTGAACATGAACAGGTTGAGGTAGGCGAAGAAGCGCCACCGGCCGGCGTCGTGGGCCATGTACCCGATCGAATAGATGTGGACGAGCATGCCCACGGTCGTGACCACGAACAGCACCACGGCCGTCAGGGCGTCGACTGCGAAGTTGGCCTCGATGCTGAAACTGCCCGCCGGGACCCACTCGTAGAGCGAGAAGTGCAGGCCCTCATCACCGAACGCACCGGCGAATAGCGTCTGGTAGATGAGGTACATGGCGATTACCCATGTCGCCACGATCGCCGGTACGGCGATGACCCAGGCGCGCGCATAGAGCCGCCGTCCGATCAGAGCGGTCAACGCAAAGCCCGCGATGGGGAGCGCCAGGAGCGCGACGACCAGAAGTTGATCGGTGGGCATCGTCAGCGAGTCAGGTGGCTTCCGCTACTCACGCATGCTGGCGTACTCGTCGACCAGCGGGGTGCGTGCGTTGCGGTAGATGGCGATGACGATTGCCAGCCCGACGGTCGCCTCGGCCGCGGCGACGGCCATGACGATCAGCGCGATCAGGGAAGCGTGCGCCTGAAGCTGCGGGGTGAAGGCGCCGAACGCGATGGCCGCCAGGTTGACCGCGTTGAGCATGAGTTCGATCGACATCAGCATGGCGATCGCGTTGCGTCGCGCGAGAAAGCCGAACGTGCCGATCGAGAACAACAGCCCGGAGAGGACGAGATAGGCGTCGAGGGAGTGGCTCACGGCTGATCCACCGGGCTTGCGGCGAGTGGCGGCCGGACCCGCAGCGGCATCGTTTCCGCTTGACCTGGATCGGGCGCGTCCTCACGCTTGGCGAGGAATACGGCGCCGATGACGGCCGCGGTCAGGAGCACCGCGACGACCTGGAGCGAGAAGACGTACAGCCCGTCGGTGAACAGGAGCATCGCGACTGCCCGCGTGTCCGAGTGGAGTCGCTCGGCGACGCGCAGCGGCCATTGGGTGTTGATCACGGCCGCGATGAGCAGGAACGCGAGGCCGAATGCGGCCAGTGCCCCAGCCCACGCCTGGTGGTGGAAAACGAGCTCCGCAGGACCTGCCTTGGTCTGCGTGAGCATGATCGCGAACAGGATGAGGACGCTGATCGCGCCGATGTAGATGAGCACCTGGGCCGCTCCGACCACCACCGCCCCGGCCAGCACGTAGATGCCGGCCAGCGCCGCGAAGGCCAAGATCATCGACAGTCCAGAGCGGACGATGTCGCGGCCGATGACGACGAAGACCGCCGCCCCGAGCATGATCCCGGCGAGCAACAGGAACAGCAGGTCGTCCCACGCCCAGTTCAGGAACGGGACGGTGGGCGGCAGCCCCCAGTCGAAGAGAGCCGCCCCTGCCGGCAATCCCATCAGGCCGAGGCGTGCCCGTCGGTCGGCGAGTGGCCGTCACCCGACGGGCCGTGGCCGTTTCCACCTGCGTGGCTGTGCCCGTTGCCGGAGACGTGGCCGTTGCCCGCGACGCTTGGCGGCAACAGCGGCAACATCCGCCCGGTGTCGATCATGCGGCCCTGCTCCTGCGCCCGCGCGAGCCAGTCACGCTCCTTGCGCACCCAGGTGACCTCGGTATCGCGGTCCATGCTGCTGATCGCGAGCAGGTCGATCATCGGCTCTGCGCGGCTGGTGTGGGAGAGCTCGAAGTCGGGTCCGCAGCGCAGCGCGTCGTAGGGACAGGCGTCGACGCAGATTCCGCACAGGATGCAGCGGCTCTCGTCGACCTCGTACTTCTCGAGCACCCGCGGCTTGGGCATCAAGGCGCCGGTCGGGCATGTCTCGGCGCAGCGGCCGCACGACACGCACGGGGTGTCGTTGAGGCTCATGTCGAGCGGCGTCGTGACG
>CAZXLP010000150.1:0-3826 GCA_964642085.1 uncultured Anaerolineaceae bacterium | reverse complement strand
CGAGGCTCGCGTGGCCAGCTCGTCAACAAGTCTAGGGAACTTTCCCTCGGCCAGGGCCGTGCGGATGCGCGCCATGAAGTCGGTCAGGAAGGTCAGGTTGTGCAGAGTTGCGAGGCGGTAGAAGAGCAGCTCGTCGGCGCGGAGAAGGTGAGCCAGGTAGGCCCGCGAGAACGATCGACAGGCGCGGCAACGGCACCCTTCCTGGATCGGCGCCGGATCGTCCATGAAACGGGAGTTACGCAGGTTCAGCCGCCCTTCGGGGTGGAGCAGCGTGCCATTGCGGGCGATCCGGGCGGGCAGAACCGAATCGAACATGTCGATGCCAGCGTCGACGGCATCGAGCAGATCAGCGGCTGATCCGAGGCCCATCAGGTACCGCGGCCGCGGATCATCTGCCAGAAGTGGAACGCAGACGTCGAGCGCCGCCCGCCGCTGCTCCGGAGTCTCGTCGCCGGCGAGCCCGCCGATGCAGATGCCGTCGAACGGCATGGACGCGACGACGCGTGTGGATTCCGCCCGTAAGTCGGGCTCCAGCCCGCCCTGGATGATCCCGAACAGCGCCTGGTCGGGCCGCTTGTGGGCCTCCAGGCATCGCGCAGCCCACGCATGCGTGCGCACCACTGCCTCTGCGACCGACGCGCGGCTAGACGAGTGCGGCGGCACCGGCTGGTCGAGGCAGACCGCGATGTCTGACCCGAGCGCCTCCTGCACGGCGATGGAGATCTCTGGAGTAAATCGGTGGGTCGAGCCGTCCAGATGCGAGCGGAAGGTGACGCCGTCGTCGTCGACTGATCGGAAATCGCCCAGGCTGACCACCTGATAGCCGCCCGAGTCGGTCAGGATCGGTCGATTCCAGTTCATGAACTTGTGCAGTCCGCCAAGACGCGCGATGCGCTCGTGGCCCGGCCGCAGGTACAGGTGGTAGGTGTTGCACAGGATGATCTGGGCGCCCACCTCATCGAGGTCATCCGGGTCGAGGGCCTTGACCGTCGCGTTGGTCCCGACGGGCATGAAGGCGGGCGTCTGGATCTCGCCATGCGGCGTCCTCAGGTGACCGAGTCGAGCGCGCGTCGATCCATCGGCTGGCGCGGGCAGGAGCACATCGAACGAGATCGGGCCGTCCATCAGCCGTCACGTGATCTCTTGGCGGTTGAGGGCGACGACCGCCACGGCGAGTGACGCGACGAGATAGATCAACACGCCAGGTAACGCGATCTCGATCGGAACCGGGCGTATCAGCAGGTTCTGGATTCCGCCTTCGCCGACTGGGCCGCCGCCGCCGGGCAGCGCGTTGAGCACGTTGCCGCCGATGCTGATGGGCAGGAACTGGAACCACTCGGGACCGATTGGCTCGAACCCGTTCAACCCGCCACCGCCCGTGATGAATCGGCTCCCGAAGGTGACCACCGTCAGGATCGAGGTGATCAGCGACTCGCCCAAAAAGAGAATGATCCCGACCACCGCACCGGCCAGCTGGCTGCGCAGCAGGACGGCAACAGCGAAGCCGAGCGCCGCGCGCTGGAGCAGGACCGGGAAACCCAGGACCAGCCAGTCGACCAGGTTGAACAGCCCGCGACCGCGCAGCGGACTTCCCACCGGCACGCCGTATATGAAACCTTGAAGGTACGTCAGCGCGATGCCTACAGCGAACACGATGAGTAGCGCGATGGCGAACACGATTGCAAGTGCCGCGGCCTTGGCGAGCAGGTATCGCCCCCGGCTCTCGCCGCGGGCGATCACGTTGCGCAGGACGCCCCAGTTCCAGTCGGAGCCGACGAACGCAGCCGAGTAGACGATGGCAAGGAGCCCGCCAAGCGCGAATGCGAACTGGGCGATGAGCGCGTATGCGCCCGGAAACTCGATTAGCCCGATGAACTGGTAGGCGCTCCCCGTGGCCAGGTACGTAAGGGCCATCAGCACGAGCGCAACGATGAGCACGACGTACGTCGCAGTCCGGCGGCGCATCTTGAGCAGCTCGGCGCGGATGAGCCTCATGCTGGTGGCAGAACTACGGGCGCGTCGCTCACGCTGGCGCCCGTCCCGGTGATCTCGAGGAAGAGTGTCTCCAGGTCGCTGCCCGGCTCGAGGCCAGAGGCAAAGATGCCTGCGTCAGCCAGAGCCCGGTTGATCTCGGCCGCGCGTGCCGGTGGCACGTTGACCGTGAACCAGCCCGCTTGATCACCGGAGTCGACGCCGTAGAGCGGTCGTTCGGGGGCGATTGCGCTGAGAATCGCCGCCGCCTGGGTCATCTGTGTCGGATCCACGCGCACGCGCACGCGCCCGGCGTCGTCCAGCAGCTTGCCGAGGTCGCCCTCGCGTATGAGACGGCCGCGATCGATGATGCCCACGACATCGGCAAGCAGCTCGATCTCGTGCAGCAGATGGCTGGAGATGACGACGGTCTTGCCGAGCTCCTTGGTGAACCAGCGGAGGGTCTCGCGCATCGCGACCATGCCGCCCGGGTCCAGGCCGTTGGCCGGCTCATCGAGCAGGAGCAGGTCCGGGTCGGAGAGCATCGCGGCCGCGATCCCGAGACGCTGCTTCATGCCCAGCGAGTAGGTCTGGACTGCATCTTTGGCGCGCCCCGACATGCCGACGTACTCGAGCACCTGATCGACGCGCGTGAGCGGCGTCGGCGGACCACTCGCAGCCAGGACGACCAGGTTCTCGTAACCCGACATGTATGGGTAGAACGATGGCGTCTCGATCAGCGACCCGACCCGGAACAGGCGTTTTCGGTCGCGCCACGAGTACTGCTGGCCGAAGAGATAGATCTCGCCGGCGTTCGGCCTCAGCAGTCCCGTAAGCAGTCGGAGTGCGGTGGTCTTGCCCGACCCGTTGGGGCCGAGGAAGCCATAGACCTGACCGCTCGGCACCGACATGTCCAACCCGGTGAGGGCTGTATGACGGCCGTAGCTCTTGACGAGGCCGCGCGTGACGACCGCCAGCTGATCGGGTGCTTCGATCAAGCGCGCGCTTCCGACTCGGCGGGTTCATCGGCGGGTTCCTCGGCCATCTCCGCCGAGTCGGTCCGGCCCTCGGCGGTCATGCCGTCCCACAGGCCGGCGTCCAGCCGCCCCGCGCGCCTGGGCGGCGGCACCTCGTAGCCCAACCCACGCAGGTGGTCGCGTGCTCGCTCGGTCGCGATTCGGCCCTGCGGTGTGCGGTCCAGGAAGCCGAGCTGGAGCAGGTACGGCTCGTAGACGTCCTCGATCGTGTCGACTTCTTCGCCGATCACGGCTGCAACCGCCGCCCCACCCACTGGCCCTGACCCGAATTTCTGGACGATGGCAGCCAGCAAACGGCGGTCGGTGGTGTCGAGGCCTTCGTCGTCGATATCCATGGCGCTCATCGCCTGCGTCGCTTCGGCGGTGCCGATTCGCCCGTCCGATCTCACCTGCGCGTAGTCACGTACGCGCCTCAGGAGCCGATTGACGACCCTGGGGGTTCCCCTCCCCCGGCGGGCAAGCACATCAACGGCTTCGGGATCGATATCGACGCCGAGGATCCCGGCCGAGCGGCGGATGATCGTGGCCAGCTCCTCCTCCACGTAGTAATCGAGCCGATACACGGCTCCAAAGCGATCCCTCAGCGGCCCGCCCACGCGGCCGGCGCGGGTGGTGGCGCCGACGACCGTGAACGGCTTGAGGCTCAGCCGCAGGCTGCGGGCCGACGGTCCGCGACCGATCATCACGTCGATCGCGAAGTCCTCCATCGCCGGGTAGAGGATCTCTTCGACCGCATGGTTGAGCCGGTGGATCTCGTCGATGAAGAGCACGTCTCGCTCTTCGATGTTGGTCAGGATGGCGGCGAGATCGCCGGGCCG
>CAZXLP010000149.1:0-3862 GCA_964642085.1 uncultured Anaerolineaceae bacterium | reverse complement strand
GTACCACCGAAATGGAGCGCACCAAGTTCGTCCTCGACGAGGACCGCATCCCGCGCAGCTTCTACAACATCGCGGCCGACCTGCCCGAGCCACCCCCGCCGCCGTTGCATCCGGGCACTGGGCAGCCCATCGGCCCGGGGGATCTTGCACCCCTGTTTCCTATGGAATTGATCAAGCAGGTCGTCAGCACCGACCGCGAGATCGAGATCCCGGAGCCCGTGCGGCAGGCGTACGCGCTCTATCGGCCGAGCCCGCTGCATCGCGCCCTCCGGCTGGAAGCAGCGCTCGATACGCCGGCTCACATCTACTACAAGTACGAGGGCGTCAGCCCGTCGGGCAGCCACAAGCCGAATACGGCCATCGCGCAGGCCTTCTACAACCAACAGGAGGGGGTCACCCGACTCGCGACCGAGACGGGCGCCGGCCAGTGGGGCAGCGCGCTCGCATTTGCGGGGTCCCTCTTCGGGATCGACGTCAAGGTCTTCATGGTCCGCGCCAGCTTCGACCAGAAGCCATACCGCCGAATCCTGATGGAGACGTACGGGGCCAAGGTGGTTGCAAGCCCGAGCCCGGATACCCAGTACGGCCAGCAGCTGCTCGGCGAGAACACTGGGCACACCGGATCGCTGGGCATTGCGATCAGCGAGGCGATCGAGCACACGGTGACCCATCCGGGCACCAAGTACTCGCTCGGCTCGGTCTTCGACTTCGTGCTCCTCCACCAGACGGTGATCGGGCAGGAGGCAATCGAGCAGATGGCAATGGCAGGTGAGGAGCCGGACGTCATCATCGCCTGCGTGGGCGGCGGCTCCAACTTCGCCGGGCTGGCGTTCCCGTTCCTCGGCCGTCAGCTACGGGGCGAAGCAAGCTACCGGGTGATCGCGGTTGAGCCAGAAGCGGCGCCGAGCCTCACTCGCGGTGAGTATCGGTACGACTTCGGCGACACCGGCGAGATGGCGCCATTGGTCAAGATGCACACGCTGGGTCACGACTTCGTGCCGCCACCGATCCACGCCGGCGGGCTGCGCTACCACGGCATGGCGCCGCTCGTGAGCATGCTCGTCGACAAGGGGTTGGTGGAGGCGCGGGCAGTTGCCCAGACCAAGACCTTCGACGCCGGCGTCCAGTTCGCCAGGGCGGAGGGCATCCTCCCGGCTCCAGAATCGAACCACGCCATCAAGGTCGCGATCGACGAGGCGGTTGCGGCACGCGAGGAGGGACGTCCGCGAACGATCCTCTTCAACCTCTCGGGCCACGGTCACTTCGACCTGTCGGCGTACGAGTCGTACCTCGCCGGGCGGCTGGAGGACTTCGAATATCGACCGACCGAACAGGCGGCCGAAGATCGCGAGCCGGAGGTGGTCGCTGCCTAGCGGAGAAGGAAATGCTGGCCGCCTGCCCGAGCGGCCAGCAACCGCCCGGAGGCGGCCAGTCGGACTCTAGATCAGCGGGCCACCGCGTGACTCACGAATGGAGCTCGCGCGTGGGCAACTCGACGAGCTGATGGGTTACGGCCGACGTTAGCATCGGCTCTACACATGAAGCCCCATACCGAGCAGGTCCTGGGCATTGCGCGCGCATTGGTTCCTGGTGGCCTCAAGTGGCGCGGCGTGCGTGCCACGCCGCTCGATCCGTATCTCGCCGCGATCCGCGATTTGGGCACGTTCCGGCCGCGGCCCGAGGCGGAAACGGATCCGTCGTGGAAACAGGTCATCCCGTATCTCGTGCTGCGCGACGAGGAGCGCATTTTCCTGATGCGCCGAACGCGCGCCGGCGGCGATGAGCGGCTGCACGAGCGCTACACCATCGGCATCGGCGGCCACGTGAATCCCGGAGATACAGACCCATTGGACGCGCTGCGACGGGAGTGGGCGGAGGAAATCGAGGCCGACTTCGAGCCGGCTCTCGAGCCGCTCGGCGTCTTGAACGACGACGACAACGGGGTTGGCGCAGTCCATCTTGGGCTCGTCTACAGCGCCGATGCACATGGTCGGCCGGTGGGAATTCGAGAGAATCAGAAGCTCGAAGGTGCTTTCGCCTCGTTCGCCGACGTCACCGCGGTGGTCTCTCGGCTGGAGACTTGGAGCGCTCACCTGTTCGAATTCCTGAAAACGGGCGGATAATCGACAGGTACAGATGAACCGTCATCTTGGCAGGTCGAAAGCGCAGGTGGTCGCGCGCATCCTGGCCGCGTTCGGCCTAGTGCTCCTTCTTGCGTCGCCGGCGCTGGGCAAGGAGGGCGATCGGGTCTACGTCATGCCGACCAGCGGCGTCGTCGACCAGATCATGGATGGGTACATCCGCGACGGTATCGCGAAGGCTGCGCGTGAAGGTGCGGCGGCAGTCGTCATCCAGCTCGATACGCCCGGTGGCGACCTGACGGCAACGCACAACATAGTCAAGACGATCCTGGCCGCCCCCGTGCCGGTGATCGTCTGGGTAGGCCCGTCGTCGAGTCGCGCGGCCAGCGCGGGGACGTTCATCACGCTTGCCGCCCATGTCGCGGTCATGGCACCTGAAGCCCGCATCGGTGCGGCGACGCCCATCTCCGGCGAGGGGCAGGACCTCGAGGGCGACCTCGGAGCGAAGATTCTCCAGGATACGCAGGCCCTCCTGCGCATCATCTCGGAGGCGCGCACGCGGAACCTCGACTGGGCCCTTACGACGGTAACGGAGTCGAAGGCGTACACGGCCTCGGAGGCCGTGGCCGCCGGCGGAGTGGACGGGATAGCGAGCAGCGTCGCCGACGCGATCGGCTTCGCCTCCGGTAGGACGATCAATCTGAGCGGAACGCCCGTCACACTCGATCTGTCGGGCGCCACCACGGTCGACCTTTCGATGAACCCTTTGCAGGGCCTGCTGCACCTCATCTCGGACCCGAATATCGCGTTCGTCCTGTTCACGCTCGGGTTCTACGGCCTCTTGTTCGAGCTCCAGAACCCCAACTGGGTAACCGGGATCCTGGGCGGGATCGCAATCATCCTCGCCTTCATCGGCTTCGGCAGCCTGCCTCTGAATGTCGGCGGCCTGCTACTGATCGGGCTCGCCGTGCTGCTCTTCATTCTCGAGTTCACCGTGACCAGCCATGGGCTCTTGACGGTTGGTGGAATCGTCTGCTTCGTGCTGGGCGCGGCGGCGCTGTATACCGAGCCGGGTACCCCGACAGCGCCCGACGTGTCGGTGGCCTGGCCGGTGATCGCGACGATGACCGTGCTGACCGCTGCGTTCATGTTCCTGATTGCGTACTTCGCACTCAGGACACGCCAGATGAAGACCGCAGAAGGGCTGATCGGCGCGGGGCTGCCGAGCAACGCGCTCGGCGAGGTTCGGCGGCCGCTGACGCCGGTAGGGTCGGTCTATGCTGGGGGAGAGGAGTGGAGCGCGCGGTCAGCCGATGAACGGCCGCTCGAGCGCGGCACATCGGTCAGGGTCGTTGGGCAGGAGGGGTTGACGCTCGTCGTCGAGCCTGCCGACGTCTCTCCAGTCAGAGCCTAGGCCGAGCGGGCCTAACAGAAAGGAACGCCATGTCCGTGGATCCCGTCTTAATTTCGGTCATCGTCGCGATCGTCGTCGTGATCCTCGTCGCGCTTTACCTGTCGGTCCGCGTCGTCCAGCAGTACGAGCGGATGGTCGTTTTCCGGCTGGGCAAGACAGGCCCCAACCTCGTTAAGGACCCCGGCCTGCGCTTCCTGGTTCCGATCATCGACCGGCCGTTCAAGATCGACATTCGCGAGAAGTTCATCGAGGTGCCCAGCCAGACGACGATCACACGGGACAACGCGCCGATCAACATCGACTTCCTGATCTACTGGCGGATCGTCGACCCGCTGAGCAGCGTCGTGAAGATCTCGAACTTCGCGGG
>CAZXLP010000148.1:0-3929 GCA_964642085.1 uncultured Anaerolineaceae bacterium | reverse complement strand
TGGGTCATCACGATCCCCTGGCCGATCACCCGCCACGCGGCATCTGACTTCTCCGCGCCGGTCAGCTGCTCGAGCAGCCACTGCTTCTGGACCGGGCCGAGCATGCTGCGGGCCGGGTCGTCGTTCTCGGGTGTCGAGGTGGCGGCGGCGTTGGATACCTGCTGATCGCGCTGGAGGCGGGTGTCGAGCATGAGGAGATCGAGCAGGTTGCCGGCACGGAGACGCCGCCAGATGGCGAGGTCGCCGTTCCCGTCAGCAACGACGCGGGTCGGATGGTACTCGGACCACGCTTGCTGGCCGTCGCGCTTGCGGGCGGCCCAGACGTCGCCGCTCTGCCCGGCCTGGTTGCCGTCGCGGAACGCGTTGTTGGCGATGTCGTTGTCGTCCCACACCGACACGACCGGCACGGTCGCGTGGAGCAGCGCGAGGTCAGGATCCGACCGGTACTGGCGGTACCGGGTGCGGTAGTCGGCGAGCTCCTGGGTCTCGCGATCGGGGACGTGCTCGCGCCCCGGGACCGTGTCCCACCGCCCGAGCGGATCGCCGGTCCTGCCGCTCGCGCTGGCGTAGATGTAGTCGCCGAGGTGCAGCACGACGTCGCATCCCATCCCCGCGAGCTCGCGGTAGGCGTTGAAGTAGCCGTCGGAGTACTTGCCGCACGACACGACGCCGATCCGCATCCTCGTCGGGTTCGCCGGCAGCGTCCGCGTGCGACCCTCGATGCTCTCGCCGCTGGTCTCGGCGGTGAACCGGTAGCCAAGCGTTGTGCCCTCCGTCCCTTCGGGGAGGCCCTCGACCACGACCGGCAGCGTCCCGTCCCGCGAGCCGTCGACCGTGACGTGGCCATACTTCAGGACGTTGCCGGGGTCACCGGCGGGAAAGACCTCCCACAGGACGCTGTCACCGTGGAACAGCTCAGGATCGACCCTCGTCCAGAGCACCACTCCGGTCGTCGACGGGTCGCCGCTGGCCACACCCGAGGTGAACGCCACCGGTCCGGCAGACATGGGCAGCGCCCTCGCTAGAGTGCGCACGGGACCGGCGAGGCCGGACATCGCTGCGCCCGCGGCCGCGGTGGTCAGGAACCTGCGCCGAGAGACCGCCCCCATGCGTTGGACTTCGACGCCGGCCGTCCATCTCCCTGTCAGGTCACGACGAAGGCGCGCCACCCTCGGGGATCCAACGGCCGGAGTCGCGCCATTCGACGGCGGCGTGGAAGCCCTGTTCGGCGGCAAGCTGCTGGAACCAGCGGCCCTCGGGCGAGTGGCGGGTGATGCCGTCGAACAGTGTGGCGAGGACCTGCGTGCCGTGCAGGCCCATGTTGTCGTAGGCCTGGTTGATCATCAGCTTCTGCATGACGAGCTGGTTGATCGGGACGCCGGCCATGCGGTCGGCGAGCTCCTCGACGCGAGCGTCGAGCTGGTCCGCCGGAACCGACTCGAGCACGAGACCCCACGCGGCCGCCTGGATGCCGTCGATCGTGTCGCCGGTGAGCAGCATGCGCTTGGCCCGCTCCGCACCCAACCGGTACACCCACATCGCCGTCGTCGGGCACCCCCACACGCGCGCCGGCATGTACCCGATGCGGGCGTCGTCGGCCATCACCACGAGGTCGCAGCACAGCGCGATGTCGCTTCCGCCCGCGACCGCGTGGCCCTGGACCTTGCAGATCGTCGGCTTCAGCGACCGGAACAGACTGGTGAAGTCGTCGGTGTTGCGCTTCATCCCGCGGTAGTCCTTGATCGGATCCCACACCGTGGCTTGCGTGCCGACCCCGCCCTCCGCGAACTCCTTCAGGTCGTAGCCCGCGCAGAACGAGCGCCCCTCGCCGCGGAGCACGATGACGTGCACCTCAGGGTCGTCGTTGGCCAGCTCGACCGCGGCATGGATCTCGCCCGGCATGTGCCAGTCGATGGCGTTGAGCCGCTCGGGGCGGTCGAGGGTGATGTAGGCCTTGCGCGCGTTGACCTCGTAGCGCAACGACCTGAACGTGGAACCGGCATCGGTCATGTCCCCGACGCTGCCACATCCGAACTGGCGGTGGAACCGCGCCACCCGTGGTCGAATTCCACCGCCAGAACGAGGCGGTCGTACGCTCGCAGGGCCATGGCCGCCGTCCGGATCGACCTGCACAGCCACACGATGTGGTCGGGCGACTCGACGACGACGCCTGACGAGCTGGAGGCCGCAGTCCGCACCGCCGGCATCGACGTGCTCGCGATCACGGATCACCACGCGATCCGGGGCGCTGAAGAGCTGCGGGACCGGCTGGCGTGCGAGGTGATCACCGGCGAGGAGGTCCGCACCCACGCCGGCGAGCTGATCGGTCTGTTCCTCACCGAGCGGATCCCGTTCGGCATGTCCGCCCACGACACCGCGCGCGCAATTCGCGACCAGGGCGGCCTCGTGTACGTCCCCCATCCATTCGACCCGATGCGGCGCAACATCAGTCGCAGCGCGCTCAACGCCCTCGTCGGCGACGGGCTGGTCGACATCATCGAGGCGTTCAACGCGAAGACCAGCCTCCAGCACCTCAACGCCGAGGCCGCGGCCTATGCCGCGGAGCATGGCATCGCCGCCGGCGCGGGCAGCGACGCCCACGTGCCTGGCGCGCTCGGTGCCGCCTACGTCGAGGTCGATGTCATGGACGCCACCGTGGTGCTCGAGCCCGCGGGCCTGCTCGAAGCCGTCAGCCGCGGCCGCGTCGTCGGGGAGCACCGCGACCCGCCCCGCGAGTGGACGGCGCGCATCGTGCCGTCGATCACTACGACGTAGTGCCGATCCTCCACGCGATCGTCCTCGGCATCACGCAGGGGCTCTCGGAGTTCCTGCCGATCAGCTCGAGCGGGCACCTGCGCCTCGTGCCGTGGCTGTTCGGGTGGGACGACTTCGCGCGCCAGCCGGCGTCGTTCGAGAAGACCTTCGATGTCGCCCTCCACATCGGCACGCTGCTCGGCGCGATCGCGTACTTCCGGGCCGACCTCGTCCGGCTCGCGCGCGCCGGGTTCACACAGCCGCGGTCGGCGGACGGGCGCTTGGCGTGGCTGCTCGTCGCGTCTGCAGTGCCGGCAGCGGTCACCGGCGGGCTGCTCGCGGACACCATCGAGGAGAAGACCGGGCAGATCTGGCTCATCGCGCTGATGCTCATCGTGTTCGGTCTCGTCCTTCTCGCCGCCGACCGGATGACGGGCACGCGCACGATCGCCGACTTCCGGCTCCGCGACGCGCTGCTAGTAGGCGCGGGCCAGGCCATCGCGCTGCAGCCGGGCGTCTCTCGCTCTGGCGTGACGATCACCGCAGGCCGCTGGATCGGCTTCGACCGCGACTCGACGGCGCGAATCGCGTTCCTCATGAGCCTGCCGATCACCGCGGGCGCCATCGCGTTCAAGGGCGTCGACGTCGCGCGCGACGGCATCCCCGACGGGTTCGCGGGCGCCTTCGCATGGGGGATCGTCGCGTCCGCGATCACCGGCTACGCCGCGGTGTGGGGCACGTTGCGGCTCGTCCGCACGCACAGCTTCAGCCCGTTCGTGCTGTACCGCGTCGTCGTCGGCGTCGCGGTGCTCGCGCTGCTGGCGACGTCGTTGCGCTAGCTCGCGACGAGCGCGAGGGTGACGGTGCCTTGACTGAGGGCGAACGCGAGCCGCGGCGCCTCGTCCGCGGTCACGGCGATGGTCACCGATGCGTCTCCCAGCGCGACCACGGGCGCGCCGCGGGCCACGGTGACGGCTGGTTCGTCCGCCGCGACGCTCGGGTCGAGCGCTACGAGCACGTCAACCGCATCGCCGACCTCGAGCGCGAGCGCGCTGGAGGCGTCGATGGGCACCGCGATCGCTCGCGCCCCGGGGGGCAGCAGCGCGGCGGTGCCGCGGAGACCGATCGGCGCGAGCCGCGCACCCACCACGACCTCGCCCGCGTAGACAGGCGCG
>CAZXLP010000147.1:0-3931 GCA_964642085.1 uncultured Anaerolineaceae bacterium | reverse complement strand
CTCTGTCGCGTGCTCGAGGCGGTCGGGCACGAGGTCACGCGCGAGTATTACTTCAACGATTCGGGCGCCCAGGTCGAGAAGCTCGGGCTGTCGATCCGGGCTATCCGTCACAACGATCAAGTCCCCGAGGACGGGTACCACGGCGAGTACGTCCGCGACCTCGCTGCCGAACTTCCCGACCAGGTCATAAAGCACGCCGAAGCCGAGCCGGTACGGACTGGTTGGATCTATGGAGAGTGGGCGTCGGAGCGCATCCGCGCCGGGATCGAAGCCAGCCTGGAGCGACTGGGCGTCCATTTCGACGTATGGAAAAGCGAGGGGTCGCTCCACGGCGAGGGTTGGGTGGCGCGCGGCATCGAGCGGCTCAAGGCGTCTGGCCACCTGTACGAGCAGGACGGCGCTCTGTGGTTCAAATCGACGGCGTTCGGTGACGACAAGGATCGGGTCGTCATTCGCTCGAACACAGAACCGACCTACTTCGCCTCCGATATCGGCTACGTCGTCGAGAAGTTCAGCCGCGGCTTCAACGAGCTGATCTACATCTGGGGAGCCGACCACCACGGCACCATCGCCCGCCTCAAGAACGCTGCCGAGGCGCTCGGCTTCGACCGCGAAGCGGTCAATGTGCTGCTGATCGCCTGGGTGCGCTTCGTGCGCGACGGCGAGGAAATGTCGATGTCGAAGCGCGCCGGCGAGTTCGTCAGCCTCGACGAGCTGCTCGAAGAGGTTGGCGTCGATGCGGCTCGCTGGTCGTTCGCGTCGCGCGCGCCGTCGACCGGGATCGACTTCGACATCGAGCTTGCACGCAGGCAGTCAGCCGAGAACCCTGTCTACTACGTCCAATACGCCCACGCCCGGATTGCATCGATCCTGCGCAAGGCTGCCGACGAGGGTCTTGCGGCCGCTCAGTCGCTGGAAGGGGCCCTGGCCGGCGACGAAGTCGCGCTGGACCTGGCCAAGGAGCTCCTTCAGTTGCCGGACATCGTGCGTGACGCAGCGGCTGAGCGCCAGACGCAGGCGATCACGACGTACGCGACCGAGCTGGCTACGAAGTTCCACTCTTTCTATCGAGATCGTCACGTCGTCGACAAGGACGACCCTCAGACGTCAGCCGTACGCCTCGCCCTGGTGGACGCCGTTCGCATCACGCTCGCCCGCTCACTCGGGTTGCTGGGGATCTCCGCGCCCGAATCGATGTGACTAGCCGTCAAGCGTTCTGAAGGCAAGCAACGCGTCATCGTCGCTAGCGAAAACTACCTGCACCGTCTCGGCGTCGAGCCCCGGGGTGAAGGCATACGGGCCCTCGAAACTCGGAGACAGCCCCTCGACGCGCGTTGCGAATTCCCTGGCGTCCGCGGCCGAATCCCACGCCGTTCGCCAAACAATCGCCCAGCTTCCGTCGCGAGTGTTCTCGAACATTACGAGACGATCGCCACCCCAGCCGGCCACAGCGTCCGCGTGTGGCCAATCGATAGGCAATCCGGGGATCGTTTCCGTCGGTATTTCGTCGCCTGCGGCCCAGACTTGCATGACGAGTTCGCCCATCGTCTGCTCATAAGCGCGGTCCCACCATCCCGGCAGAGTGGTGAAGGCGCCGGGCGGAGCGACATGCACTGGCGCCTCGTTGGCCATGTATTTGTCGGGATGCAGCACCTGCTCGGTGGATGCCGGCGGCTCGGTGATCGTCGTGTTGACCGCTTCGAACCCGCCCAGCCGGTACATCTCATTGACGAACGAGAAGCCTTCCGCGTACGGGAACTCGAGCTGGCGCCGAAGGACCGCCGGCATGCTGGCCAGAGTCGGATCGTTGAGCTGCGCAAACGATTCTCCGAGTACCTGCGCCCACTCCAGGGGCGAAAGGTTGGCCTGCATCCAGAGCTGCATCGTCAGGGTCGCGTCCCCCTCGATCGCGCCCAGCTGGCCCAGCGCCGCGTCACCCTGGGTCAGGTCCTTGACCCGTGTGCCCTCGAGGTCGAAGTGCTGGTCCTGGAGCGCGTGGGTGTACTCGTGGGCGACGATGATCTTGTCGGTCGGTCCGAAGGGCTGATCGCGATCGATGATGTAGAAGCGCTTGGTGTCGGGCCGATAGAAGGCGGCGACCTGGCCCCCGTACAGGTCGACCAGAAGCTGGAGCAGGTCGGTGTCATCTGGCAGCAGTCCGAGGCGCTTCAGCAGCCGCTCCTCCGCGCGCAACGTCTCTTCTGGCACCTCCTCGAACTGGAGCTCGATCAGGTCGTCGCGGAACTGTTCGCGGGTGATGAACTCGTAGGGCACTTCAGCCAGGGTCTCGAGCTGGCGGATTGCCGGGACCTGTGCAATCACCGAGTCGATCTGTTCGGCCAGCGCCGGATCGATCGTAGGGCCGGGAGTTGCCGGGACGGAAGGCCCTGGAGTCGAGGATGAGCCCGGAGTAGGCGCTGGAGAAGGAGCGCCAGTGGGCTGCCCGGTGTGAATCGGAGAAGCAGGGCCACCGGTCGGATTTCCCGAAACGGGCGGCGCGCTGGTCTGTCCCGGGCTGTTGGTCGGTACGGAGACCGAGACGCATCCGGCCGCGACAAGGGTCAGGGTTGCCGCCAGGGCGGCAAGCCGCGCAGCTGGACTCCCACCGGTCGTGCGCCTCACCGCTGAATTGTCTCAGCAGATCGATTACAGCTCATCCGCAGTCGCCTTCGGCGCTGCTGCGCGCTCACCCGCGGGTTGCGTCGAGGCGCCGCTGCTGCGCGCTCACCCGCGGGGACGCTTGCGCGGATTCTGGCTTTGATTTCTGTTTCTTCACCGACTCCCGGCTTGGGGCTTCACGCAGCCGACATAGTCTTTTGGCCAGCGGAACCCGAAGCATTGCTTCCCGTTCCCTCTCCCTCCCTCGGAACGAGGGGCGCCAATTGGGCAGGCGCCCCTCGTTTCTTTTGTCCGCCGCTCTGCGCTGCGACAATCGGCGGTGATGGAGATCACCTCGTTTGGAGAGACCTGCCTTCGAATGCGCGGGCGCGAAGGCATCGTCGTGGCGGATGCCTACCCGCGAATAGTCGGACCGACCGGGCGCGGACTTACGGCCGACATCCTCACCTTCAGTCACCCTGACGGCCAGCCGACCCTGGGCCTGGACGCGCCTGCGATGACAAAGCGGATCGACAAAGCGACCAGCCGCGCGTCGAGCAAGAACGGTACGGCCATCCCGACGAGCCTCGAGTCGGCCTTCCTGCTCGACTCGCCGGGCGAATATGACGTCCACGAGATCCTGGTCACGGGCGTCCGCACCTTCCGCGACGAGAAACAGGGTGCCGAACGAGGCTTCAACACCTCTTTCGTCTATGAGCTCGACGGAGTGCACATCATTCACCTGGGCGACGTCGGACACCTGCTGACCGAGGAAGAGCTCGGCGATGTGGGCACGGTCCAGGTCGTCTGCGTGGCGCTGGGCGGATCGCTGCCCGCGGCCAAGGCGGCCGAGTTGGTCGCCCAGCTCGACGCCAAACTGGTCGTACCGATGCCGCTCGACAGTGACGGCGCGGGCAAGGCCGAGCTGGAACGTTTCCTGCACGAGATGAGCGTCCAGCACGGCGAGGCAGTGCCGAAACTGTCCGTCACGCACTCGTCGCTGCCAACCGAAACGACGGTCGTGCTGCTGGAGGCGCGCGGCCGCGGCTAGCCGCCCTCTGTAACTAGGCTGCCGCTTCCACCGCGTACGCCAAGCGGCCGCGCTTGACGACCGCCTGCACGAGGTTCGCGCCAAGCCAGTAAGGCAGCAAGGCGTGTGAGTCGACCGCCCAGATCGCCATGTCGGCGTGCTTGCCCACCTCGAGTGAGCCGTGGCTTTCCATCATCCCGAGCGCGGCGGCGGCGTTGATCGTTGTGGCCGCCAGAGCTTCCCCGGCGGTCATCTTCAGTCGGTGAACGGCGAAAGCCAGCGCCAGCTGGGCGTTGGGTGCGG
>CAZXLP010000146.1:0-3942 GCA_964642085.1 uncultured Anaerolineaceae bacterium | reverse complement strand
TACGTGGCCGCGCACCCCGACGACGAAATCGTCGTCTACTGCTCCCAGGTCGACTGCCTGTCGAGCGTCGCGATGTACCGAGACCTTGTCTCGCGCGGCTATCGCAACGTAAGGCGCTACGCGGGCGGGCTGCTCGACTGGGAGGACGCCGGTCTCCAGCTCGAAGGCAGCTTCGCGACCGCATCATGACTACCGAACAGGACGCGATACCTGGTCCGCCGTCCAATCATCCATACGTGGCCGAGATCGAGGCGGAACGGCGCGGCTGGTACGAGATTGTCGATCTCGTCCGCTCGCTGACTCCGGACGAGCGCCTGGAGCCCGGTTACCAGCGCGACCCGGACTGGACCGTCCGCGATGCAGTGGCCCACGTTGGCACGTGGCTGGCGGAAGCCCAGGTGCAGCTCGAGCGGATGAGCGCCGGTACCTATCAAGGCCACGAAGTGGACATCGATGCGCTCAACGCCGCCCTGTTGGCCGGCATGCAGGGTCAGCCATGGGCGGTTGCGTGGGTGCAGGCAAATGGTGGCCGGACCCGGATGCTCCTGGAGTGGTACCAGCTGAGTGACCAATCGGATGAGGCCGCCTGGTGGATACGCAAATCTGGCGGTGATCATTACCTCGAACATCTCGACCGTCTACGCGCGTGGGTTGCTGAGCTCATCGCGAGACGGGCGCCGTGAGCGCCGATGAGCCGTGGCCGGAGCTTCCCTGGCGTGAGTGGGAGCCGACCATTTCCACGATCCACATGTGGGTCCAGATCGTCGGCAAGGTGCGGATGGCCCTCGCACCACCACTCAACCACTGGTGGCACATCCCGCTGTACGTCAGTTCGCGCGGACTGACCACCTCGCCAATCCCCTACGGACGCCGTCACTTCCAGGTCGACTTCGATTTCGTCGATCACCTGCTGCTGGTCACGGACAGCAACGGCGGCTCGTTCACGCTGCCGCTGAGTCCGATGTCGGTCGCCACGTTCTACCGCGAGTTCATGGCCGGGCTGCGCGGGCTTGGCATCGAGGTCCGGATCTGGACCAGGCCGGTGGAGGTCGCCGACGCCATCCCCTTCGAATCCGATGAGAAGCATGCCTCCTACGACGCGTCGCAGGCCCAATTGCTCTGGCGCGGCCTTTTGCACGCGGACCGCGTGCTGAAGCAGTTCCAGAGTGGCTTCCTGGGCAAGGTCAGCCCGGTCCATCTGTTCTGGGGAAGCTTTGACCTGGCGGCCTCGCGGTACTCGGGGCGGCCGGCGCCGCGCCATCCCGGTGGAGTGATCAACTGCCCCGACTGGGTCATGGAGGAGGCGTATTCGCGCGAAGAAACGGCGATGGGCTGGTGGCCGCGGACGGACGAGCCGGGTCCGTCGTTCTATGCGTACACATATCCCGAACCCGAGGGGTACCGGTCAGCCGAGATCCGGCCCCAAGCGGCGACCTTCGACGAGCAGTTTGGCGAATTCCTGCTGCCATACGATGCCGTTCGCGGCCTGGCCGATCCTGAGGGCGCCGTGCTCGAGTTCTTTCAGACGACCTATGAGACGGGCGCCGACCTCGGGGGCTGGGATCGCTTGGCCCTCGAGCCGGTTGCTCGTCCAGGCAGTCCGCCTCGACGAGCATGGAGCACGCCGGCCGACGACGCGTCGTAGGCCGCGCCAGCTAGGACGGGGCGAGGGCGGGCGAGGCGGCAGCCGGTGGCGGTGTGAGCTCGAGCGTGGGCGGCGGAGGCGGCGTCGGTGGGGGCTCCGTGGGTGGCGGAGGCAGAGTGGGTGGCGGTTCGGTCGGTGGCGGAGGCAGAGTGGGTGGCGGCTCCGTCGGTGGCGGCGGGGTGATCTCGAACGTAGGCTCCAAGCTCGGGCTGAAGCTCGGCTCGAGGCTCGGCGAAGCGCTGGGCGAGGGCGAGGGGAGAGCGGCGCATGAGTCGGTGGGTGCGAACGGCGCACCCCAAGATTTGCCGTAAGGCGTCCAGCCCGGATTGAAGATGTAGGAGGTCTTTGTCTTGACCTCCGGATCTGGGCCACCGGCGACTCCCGGTCCCTGTTTGGCCCGCGCGATCCAGTCGAGGTTGGCGCGCTGCCAGTCCGGATGGCCGGCCTCGACACCCTCGAGCGCGAGAAAACCCTTGGTCTCCGGGACGCCGAAGCAGCCTTCGACCCACAGAACGTAAGGGTTCGGCGCGTCGGGGGGCGCCAATGGATTCAGAACGACCTGCATGGCGACCTTGGTGGTGTCTTCGCCCGGGACCGTGCCGTCGATGAAGACTTCGCGCACCGTCTGCGTCGTGAACTGTGTTGGCCGCATGCCGCTCCAGGCGTCGACGTCCGCTTCAACGATGCCCGGGGGGCGCTGGAAGTCGCGCACCGGCCAGTCAGCGGTGACTTCCTGGAGGAAGCCGTGCCACAGAGGTGCTGCCATGTCAGTGGACAGCACCGGGTTCTCCGGTGTCAGGACGGGGGAGCCGTCGCTGTTGCCGCCCCACGTGCCGACCACGAGCGCGTACTCGCCCGCTTCACGCGCTACCTGATCGGGCGGAGCTATGTAGCCGAAGGCGACGAGATCGTTGGCGTCCTGGCTGGTGCCGGTCTTGATCGTTGCCGGCCGGCGCCCCCCCGGTCCCTGGAGCGCGAAATCGCCCCAGATCTCGTTCTGCTGCGGATTGGTGTTACTGGCGAGGATGTCGGTCATGACGTAGGCGGCCTGAGGGCTGACCACCGTGTCCTGAACGGTCGGCAGGTAGGGTGGGACGAGGTCGGTGTCGGACGAATCTGCGATGCGCATGATGTGCGTGTATCCCACGCGCTGTCCGCCGTTTGCAAGCGTTCCAAACGCGACCGTCGCGTCGCGCGGGTGCGTCACCTCGGTGCCCAGCGTCAGCGACAGGCCGGCTTCTGGCGTCGTCGTCTGGAATGTCATACCGAAGCGTTGCGCCATATCGAAGACGTTCGTGACGCCGTTGATCGCCTGGGCCTTTACTGCGCCAATGTTGAGAGACAGCTGGATATGGCTGCGCATCCGCATCGGGCCACGCTCCAGCAGGTCGTAGTTCTTGGGCGTGTAGCCGCTCGAGTTGTCGAAGGTCGTGGTCACGTCCATGAACATCGACGCCGCCGTCATCGTGCCGTTGTTGATGCCGGTCACGTAATTGAATGGTTTGAATGCGGATCCCGGCTGCAGCCAGCCGTCGCCGAGGACGTCGAACTGAGGCTGGAACTGCAGGGTTGCGTCTTCCTCGCGGTAGTAGCCGGCACTCCCAACGTACGCCACTATCTCGCCGGTTTGGTAGTCCATCGCGATCATCGCGCCGTTGTTGACCTCGAGATCGCGCAGCTTCCGCATCCAGCGCTCGTAGGGCACACCGAGCTCGGCGGCGTAAGCCTCCGGGTCGGCGTCGTGGGGCAGGAACACCGCCGCGGTTACCCATTTCTCGGCTGTCGCCTGGAGATCGACGTCGAGCGTGCTGGTGATCCGCAGGCCACCGCGTTCGAGCTCGGGACAGGTCTCGGCCTCGGCACATAGCCGCGTGGCCAGCTCCTCGCGGAGCGCCCAGATGAAATGCGGCGCGACCCATTGGCGGATCTCGGGCGCCTGGGGGGTGAGGATGATCGGCTCCTGTTTCGCCGCGAGAAGCTGCTCGCGCGTGACCTGACCGTCCGTCAGCACGAGGCGCGACTGGTCATCCGCCATTTGCTGGAGGATCTGGTTGCGCCGGTAGACGATCGGGATGGCCTCGGTGAGCGGCACGTAGAGGGTGCCGTTTTCGGCCACGACCGAATTGCGCACCAGGTCGTACGACGAGGGGGACTGGGGCAGCCCCGCGAGGATCGCGACCTGGCCCAATGTCAGGTCGTTGAGGTCCTCGACGCCGAAATAGCCACGCGCCGCGGACTTGATCCCGTACGAGCCGTTGCCGTAGTAGTTCTGGTTGAGGTAGGCAGTGATGATCTGT
>CAZXLP010000145.1:0-3942 GCA_964642085.1 uncultured Anaerolineaceae bacterium | reverse complement strand
GGCGCTGGCCCGGGCGTTGGCACCGCGCCCCCGGCTGCTGATGCTCGACGAGCCGCTCGGCGCGCTCGACCGCAGCCTCCGACGCAGCCTGCTCGACGAGCTCTCGGAGATGTTCGAAGGCTTCGGCCTGCCCATCATCTACGTCACCCACGATCACGAGGAGGCGCTTGCGATCGGCGATCGGGTCGCGGTGATGCGGGCCGGCCGGATAGAGGCTGCGCTTCCTCCGCGTGAGCTTTGGCGGAGGCCTCCGACCGAGTTCGTGGCCCGCTTCCTTGGCTTCACGAACATCGTCGATGGGCATGTCACCGGCAGGCGCGTGACGACAGCGCTGGGCACGTTCGATCTTGATCCCGGAGCCAGGACCCTGGAGGAGGGGAGGCACAGGCTATTAATTCGACCTGACGCGTTCCGGCTCCAGCCCGACGGGCCGATCAGCGCCATCGTCCGATCGGTGACCTTCCGGGGCGATCACTCGATGCTGCGAGTGAGCGTTGATAAAGCCGGCGAAGCATTTGCGATGCTCGACGTGGAGGCCGACTGGTCCCCGGCGCCGCAGCCGGGCGAGCGGTTGCGCCTGGGGATCGACCCAGCGGGTCTGGTTCTGCTCGAGTTGCCGTAGAGTTGGACTGATTGGCGGGGGCCGATCGGATGGTTCGATTGGAGGAGTCGATGGACCAGCAAGGCCCAAGCATGCCGGAGGTCGGCCAAGAGGCACCGGAGGTCGTACTGCCCGATGACACGGGCGCCGAGCGACGCCTCACCGACGAGCGCGGTAAATGGGTCGTGCTGTATTTCTATCCAAAGGACGACACCCCTGGCTGCACCACGGAAGCGTGCGAGTTCCGTGACGCCAACGCGGACATCACCGCACGCGACGCCGAGGTGTGGGGCGTGAGCGTCCTAGGGTCGGGCAGCAAGGCCGCCTTCAAACGCAAGTTCGGCCTGCCGTTCGTGCTGCTCGCCGATGAAAAACACGAGGTCGCCGAGCGTTACGGAACGTGGGTGTTGAAGCAGAACTACGGCAAGTCCTACTGGGGCGTGAAGCGCTCGACGTTTCTGGTCGATCCCGAAGGCAAGATTGCGCGCACCTGGCCGACAGTGAAGGCCGAGGGGCACGCCGCGGAGGTGCTCGCTGCACTCGACGGAGAGCGCGCGTCACGCTCCGTAATGCAGACAGCATGAGGCATCGCCCGTGGGGGGAGACGAGCGATGCCTCTGCCGAAGCATACACATTCGTTAGGTGCTTGCAACACGAGAATCGGCCCCGTTGAGGACCCCGAAACGGGCACTTTGGCAGCGCAATGACGACTGAAGTAGCGGCCGAAAGTCAGGTTCCCCACGACTCCCGGCCGGAGCGCGCCCTTGTCATCGTCGCCCACCCTGACGACGCCGATTTCGGAGTCGCCGGCACGGTGGCCCGATGGGTTCGCCAGGGCACCGTCGCGCGGCTGGTTTGCTGTACTAGTGGCGACGCGGGAGCCGACGACGCGCGCACCGATCCGCTCGAGCTGGCTCGCCGCCGCGAGGATGAGCAACGCGCTGCGGCGCGCGTCGTTGGCTACGAGGCGGTCGACTTTCTCCACCGCCCTGATGGCGCGCTGGACAACGACCTTGCGCTTCGTGAACAGCTGGTTCGGATCATCCGCCAGTTCAAGCCAGACGCCGTGCTGTCGATGGACCCCACGGTGATCATCCACGAACGCGGTTACGTCCAGCACATCGACCACCGAATGGCCGGGTTGGCGGCCGTCGACGCGGTCTACCCGGCGGCGCGCAACGCGATGGCCTTTCCGAACCTCGTCATCGAGGAAGGCCTCGAGCCACACACGGTCAACACCCTGTACATGTTCTTCACCGACCGCCCCAATGCCTGGGTCGACGTGACCGACACGCTCGACACCAAGATCGCAGCCCTGCGCGAGCACGTCAGCCAGCTGCGCAAGCCGGAGGAGCTGGAGGTCATGTTGCGCGGCTGGTCCGCGGAGTCGGGCGAGAAGATCGGCGTGGGTGCCGCCGAGGGTTTCCGCTTCCTCGAGGTTGGCTAGGCCGGAAGACCGGCCGCGGCTCAGGCTGGAGCGCCCACCGTGCGCATAAGCAGCGGCCGCAACCTGCCCCAGATATCCCACAACTCGGCGAGATGGCCCGACGGCTGTCCGAGCACGGCCACGATCTGGGGCAGCTCCATGTCTGGCGCGCGGGAGAGCAGGTACTCCTCGCTTTGCACCATCGTGCCCTGCCACAGGGCATCGATCGCGGCCTGACCGGCCGGTCTGCGCAACGTGCGCGGGTCGTAGCCGCAGTAGGACAACGCCAGGGCCAGGTCGCGGATCTGAGGTGAATGGGCGTCCGTCCAGCCGTCCGCGCCGTCGAAGCGATAGCCCATGGAGGCGAGGCTGGCGGCGACGCCGCGGGCTGTGTCGACCGTGAACTGGCTCCAGAAGGGGTGGCCATGTGGGAAGGCAAAGGCGAATTCGTCGAGCGCGCGGCGCTCAATCTGCTCGCGCAGCTCGAGCAGCAGCAGCTGCAGCCGGCCGGCCTCGAACCCCGTTTCGTCGGCCAGCCGCAGGGCCAAGCCGAGCAGCGTCTGGCGATCGCCGCGCATCAGCGCGCTGGCAGCCGTCTCAACGCCAGTCATCTCCGTGGGCGGAGGGTCGGCAGCGACGACCATCGCAGGGGAAGGGTCGGGGGGCTCGGTTGCCTCTGTCGCAGTGGTTGCCTCCGGCACCGTGCTTGCCTCCGGCACCGTGCTTGCCTCCGGCGCAGTTGCCGGCTGACCAGCCGTTGTAGACGAGTCGTGTCGCTGCGAAGCTTCCTGGCACGCGGCTAGCTCCCGCCGCGACTCAAGGCACACGACTTGCGCGGACTCCGCCGCGATGCGCGCCGCGTCGGCTGTCAGCTCGAGACCGGGCAGCACGCGTTCCAACTCGTTGACCTGCTTGGCAAGCCCATCCGCCCGCTCGTCGGCCACCTGCGACTCGCGGTTGAGCTCGTCGACCCGGTGCAGCCAGGCGGCGGCGGCATCCTGGACCGACACCAGGTTGGTCGCCCGCGTCACGAGTGCGTGGTACTCGGCCTGAGCGGCGGTCTTCTCTTCGGCAAGCCGGCGTCGATCGCGCAGCTTTTCGTCGCTTTCGCGCAGCCGCGAAGCTTCGGAATGCTGGCGCCGCGCGTCGCGCAATGCGTCCTGGTGTGATTTGGCGGCTGCGAGGAGTCGCTCGGCGTCGGCGCAGCGAACGTCAACCTCCGCGCGTGCGGGCGCACAGGGACCGGCGGTGGGCAGTCGTGGCCGGCCATAGGACGCGCCGAACTCAGGACTCGTCATTGTTTCGAGGCTAGGGACACCCAGCCGCGCCGTCTACGTGACCCTCGGGACGACCGGCTGGTACCAAGGCCCGGAACCGCTCGCAAGCGCCCGTGCCGGCAAGGGAGGGCGATCTGCCTCCGCAGGCCTTCGGCCTGCTGCGCGCCTTCGGCGAGCCGTCGCCACTGGCGACTGCCCTCCTCAGGCTTGCGATGGTACGATCGTGCACGGTTGCGGACGCGCCGCGCGACGCACCCAAGCTGCCCCAGAACGCGCTGAGACTGCCCCAAAATCGTGCCCAGCCTGCCCTGAGAGGTCAGACCACTTGGCTATCGACCCCAACCAGGAGTTCCTGGTTCAGCCTGTCGACGCCTCCTGGCTTCAGTGCAACATTGAATGCCAGGAAGCGTGCCCCGTTGGCACGAACTGCCGCGGCTATCTGAATCTCGCCGCCGAGGGCCGCTTCGAAGAGGGCTACATTCTGTCGCGCGAGCCGAATCCGGTCGCCGCGATGTGCGCCTACGTCTGCTCGGCGCCGTGCGAGCGCGCCTGCCGCCGCGGCGACATCGACCGGCCGCTGGCGATCCGGGCGATGAAGCGCTTCCTCGTCGAGTGGCACCAGGCGTCGGGCATCCCCG
>CAZXLP010000144.1:0-3950 GCA_964642085.1 uncultured Anaerolineaceae bacterium | reverse complement strand
GTTGATGGCCTCGCGGCGCAGGTCGAGGTAGCGGTACTTGAGGCGGAGCGGCTCGTCGGCGTCTGCCGCGTCGTTGATCGGGAAGGGCGGCGTTTCCGCGGTCGACAACACCTCCACGCCAGTCGCGCGCACCTCGATCTCGCCCGTCGTGAGCTTGGCGTTTTCGGTTCCGGGGAGGCGCTTGGTGACTTTGCCGGTCACGCGCAGAACGAACTCGGAGCGAACCCCGGTGGCGATCGCGTGCGCCCCCTGTGCGTCCGCCGCGTCGATGACCACCTGCGTCAGGCCGTGGCGGTCGCGCAGGTCGATGAAGATGAGCTGCCCCAGGTCGCGCCGCCGGTTGACCCAGCCGGAAAGGGTGACCTCTGCGCCAGCGTCGGCCGGCCGCAGCTCGCCGCATGTATGGGTGCGGTAGGCAGTGGCCAGCGTCGTGCGTTCTTCGTCGGTCATGGGCCGGGTATCGTAGTCGGACCTGCGCTAGTGCGGCTCGTCCGAATCCCCATGGCGATGGCTCCCGTGCGCGCGCTGTAGCTCGCGGGCCAGGTCGGCCAGGTTCACCGCTCTCTGGGTGCCGGCCTCGAGGTCGCGCAGCTGGACCTGCCCGTCGTCCAGTTCATCTCCGACCACGATCGCAAAATGGGCGCCGTCACGAGCAGCTCCCTCGAGCTGGCGGGCCAGCCGCCGAGGCACCAGGTCGGCTGTCGCGGCGACACCCGCCGCCCGCAGATCGGTCGCCAGGCGCAGTCGGACATCCGTTGCCGCCGGATCGGCTCCGACTACGACGGCGACCGGGTGCCAGCCAACGCCAGCGGGAACCTCGGCCGCTGCGGCGATCCGATCGATGCCCAGCGCGAATCCGATTCCAGGCGTCGGCCGCGCGCCGAAGAGCTCGAGCAGCCCGTCGTAACGCCCTCCTCCGCCGAGTGCGGACTGCTGCCCCTCGGCACCGCGCTGGTACAGCTCAAAGGCCGTGCGGGTGTAGTAGTCGAGCCCGCGCACCAGTCGCGGCGCCCGCACCACGGAGATCTGGAGCGCATCGAGGTGCGCGAGGAGCGAGTCGAAATGATCACGGCAGGCGGCGCACAGGAACTCGTCGATGAGCGGCGCGTCGGCCACCACACCGGCCACGCGCGGATCTTTCGAGTCGAGCACGCGTAACGGGTTGATCGACAACCGGTGCCGCTCCAGGTCCGGCAATGTCGCCTCGAAACGATTCAGATACTCGGTCAGTGCCGCGATGTATGCCGGCCGGCACTCCCCGTCGCCGACCGTATTGAGGTGGACCTCGACGTTGGCGACCCCGGCGCCACGGACGTATCGGAGCGCGAGCTCGACGATCTCGGCGTCGATCGCCGGTCCCGGGTCGCCGATCGCCTCGACGTTCCATTGCCAGAACTGGCGGAACCGGCCGGCCTGCGGTCGGTCGTAACGGAACATCGGCCCAAATGTCGTAAGTCGGACGGGCTGAGGCAGCGTTTGCATGCCGTGTTGTACGTAGGCGCGGGCGACACCCGCCGTCGCCTCGGGTCGCAGTGCCCAACGGTCGTCCTCAGAGCCCGGAGTCCGGATGCGGAAGAGCTCCTTCTCGACGACGTCGGTGGCCTCGCCGATCCCGCGCTCGAAAACCGCTATGTCCTCGAACAACGGCGTCTCGATCGGCTGAAAGCCGTACAGCGCCGCCAGATGGCGAGCCTCGGCCTCGAGCCGTTGCCAAACGGCCATGTCGGCTGGCAACAGGTCGCGCGTCCCTCTGGGCGCCTGGAATTTGGGCATTGGCCGAGTCTAGAGCGCCACTGCGGGCTATAAATGGCCCCGTGAAGAAGGAGGCCGACCCGCCCGGGCACCGAGTCGTGGTCGTACCCTGGCTGAAGCGCCCGATGCAGCGCTTCGTCCTGCCTAACTGGACCGCCATCACGATCGGCAGCCGGATCTTTTCGTGGCGCAACCTCGACAAGATCGAACTGGCGCATGAGCTCGCCCACGTCAAACAGTGGAAGCGGTACGGGTGGGGCTTCATCGTGCGCTATTTCCTCGCGTCCTCCCGCGCCTCGCGTTCCGGGGGCGATCGCTACCGCGACAACGCCTTCGAGAAGGAAGCGACCGCGGCGGGCGTCGAGGCGCGCAAGCGTGAGAGCGCCTGAGCCGCCCGAGGTGCGCCGCCCGAGGTGCGCCTTCCGAGCCCGCTGGTACGCTCCGAACTCATGAGTGACGGCAGCTTTCCCGGCTTTTCCCGGCAGGCGATGCAGTTCCTTGTCGACCTCGCGCTGAACAACGAGCGAGCCTGGTTTCAGCCGCGGAAGGCCGAGTACGAGCGCCTGCTGAAGGAGCCACTCGAGGCATTGTGTGTGGACCTTGCGGCGGAGTTCGAAAAGCGCCGCGTTCCTTTACGGTCAGATCCCAAGAAGTCGCCGTTCCGCATCTACCGCGACGTTCGATTCTCGAAGGACAAGTCGCCGTACAAGACTCACGTCGCGACGAGCTTTCCGTGGGTGGGCGAGGGACTTGCGACCAGTGCCGGCGAGCCCGAGCGCCATGGGGGCGGCTATTTTCATTTGTCGCCAGAGGGCAGCTATATCGGCGGCGGGATGTGGCATCCCGAGCCGGCACGCCTGGCCGCCTTCCGCCGCGCCGTCGATGAGCAACCCGACCGGACCATGGCCGCGCTCGAGGAGAAGGGTTTCCGCGCCCGATTCGAGCCCGTTCACGGCGACTCCCTGCAGCGCATGCCGCTGGGCTACCCGCCCGACCACCCGCATGCCGGTCTGCTCAAGCTGAAGGACGTCACCTTCGGCCGCGAACTGTCAGAGAAGGAGGCCCATTCGGCTTCGTTGCCGGCGATCCTCGCCGACGACTTCGCCGCGGCCGTGCCCGTTATGGCCTTTCTCGCTTCGCTCCAGCCGGAGTAACCAAGGCGCCCTCGTCCTGATGTGCCCGTGTTGCGCCAAATGGACCAGATACGACCGTCATCCGACCCGAAGGTGCTCACGTTGTGTCAGTTGGTTCAGATTCGGATGCTCTGAAACAAGATGAGCTCTGGCAGCGAAAACCGTGGCCGCATTTGGACCAATTGGCGCAAGACGCGGTGCGCAGCGAGGAGTGGGCGGTGGCCAGCGAGCAGCCAGCGAAGGAAGCCGGTCGCTCTAGCAGCGCCTCAGCTCATGTCGCGCTGGACGGTGTGGACGTCCTTTACCTGCTCGATGCGCGACAGCACTCTGGCCAGTTGCGCTACGGATGAGACCTGCAGAGTCGCCTGAAACGTGGCCGTGTGATCCGGGTTCGTGCGCACGTTGGCGGCGATGATGTTGACCTTGTTCTCGGCCACCACGTTGGTGATCTCGGAGAGCAGGCCAGGCCGGTCGTAAGCCTCCACGCGGATCGCGATCGGGTACGTCTGCTGTACAGACCCCTCCCACTCGACCTCGATCAGCCGTCCGATGTCGCGCTCGTTTACCACCGTGGGGCAGGTCGGCAGATGGATCGTCACCCCACGTCCGCGGGTGATGTAGCCGATGATCGGGTCGCCCGGAATGGGGTGGCAGCAGCGCGCAAATCGGATCATCAGGTCGCCGACGCCCTTGACCCGCACGCCATCCGTGCGTGCCGGCACGAACGGCGCCACCTGCGGCAGGACGACCTCGTTCGCATCGTCGACCACGTCGAGGCGGGTGATGACCTGCTGCGCGGATACGGCGCCGTAGCCGATCGCGGCAAAGAAGTCCTCGACAGTCGCGTATTTATACAGCTCGGCCATTTCAGCGATCCGGTCCGGGCCCATCTTCTCGAGCGACGTCCGTGCCAGCCGGCGCAACTCGCGATCCAAGGACTCGCGGCCGTGGACGATGTTCTCCTCGCGCTCCTGGCGCTTGAACCACTGGCGGATCTTTTCCTTGGCGTGACCGGTCTGGACGACCTTCATCCAGTCGCGCGAAGGCCCGCGCGCTGCCTTGGTC
>CAZXLP010000143.1:0-3975 GCA_964642085.1 uncultured Anaerolineaceae bacterium | reverse complement strand
CCGAGACGTTCGGGGGGAGGTTGCTGAAAGAGCTTCGGACCTCGTCCGAAACTGGGCAGCCAATACGCGCTCTTGGTCGCCGCCCTCTCCCCGAAAGACAGCGCCGCGGCTGTTGACGGCCTCGATCCGAAAACCGATGTCGATGTCGCTGCTTGCCTCGCGCTCGATCACCTCGCGCACCGCCTCATGCGGATGGATGCCGTCCGAACCCTGCGGGGCATACCAGAGGACGTGGCCGATGCGCTGGTCGCCGATCGCCTTTCGGCCTTCGGCTGTGAGCGTCGCCCGAACGGTCGAGACCCACGCATTCAGGCTCGCCGCATCGACATCGTTACCCGTCGTCGCGCCCGGGATGGGCCCCTTCCAGTTCCACAAGAGGTGGAGCGCGTGTTCGGCGTAGCGCACGAGCACGGGATCGGGATCGGCCGGTGCCTCCTCGGTGTCAGCTCGGAAGATCAGCATGATCAGCTCGCTGAAGAACGCGGGGTCGCGGGCCAGTCGCCGGTAGAGGTGTTTGAGCCCCTCTGGGTCGCGCTCGAGGATTCGAACGAACACCCATTCGAGGTCTGCGAGCTTGGCCTCGTCGAAACCGGCAGCGTCGAGAGCGGCCAAGATCTGCCCGATGTCGTAGTCGAGGCCGGATGCTTCCTCGGGACGCGGCGGTGACGTTGCTCGCGTCGCGGCATCGAGGACGAGATACGCGGTGTCAGGGTCGAACGACTCGCCCTTGAGAGCGGCGGCGGTTCCGATCACCTGGACGGCAGCAAACGGTCGCCCGTGTTCGATGAGCTTCCGTGCGGCCACCCAAACGTCCTCTCCTCGCGGGAAGCCACGGAAGTTGTCCCAGTAGCTCGCCTCGACCTCGGAGCCGAGTTCTGCCGCGAGCGTCCATGCCTTCGCCTGGTCCGACGCCGATAGCAAGACGCGCCCAACGCGCTCTGGGCCCCACGCCTCAGCGTGAGCGCGCACTTGGTCGTCCGCCCAGGTCGAACCGAGGGCGCGACTGCGGGCGAAGAAGTAACCCTGCAGCGCTTCGAGGCGTGACGGTTCCTCCGCCGAGCCCCACTCAAGCACCGCGGGCTCAACGGTCCCGTCCTCCATGCTCGCGATCGCTGACCCGACCGTATATGGGTTCGTGGCCGCGGCGACGAGCTCCTCGATGCCGCCCCATCCCTTCTGCTCGAAGATGCCCTTCACGGCCTCGCTGCGTTGCTCCGCCAGCCGGGCCTCGTAGTCCTTGTAGTTCTGACCGCTGACCCGCTCAATGCTCGGGTGCCACTCGAAGAGCCAGACGTGCAGGAGCACGGGATCGGTCGGCATGAGCCGGGCCCCTGCGGTTTCGAGCTTCGCAACCCGATCGGGCGTCATGGCCCAGTCGGCCGTGGCGTAGGTCCGGTGGTGGGCGACCACCTGGCGGATGCGGTTGCTGAGAATGCGAGCGCCGGCCGCCGTGAGCTGATCGAGATCGACGGCATCCAGACCCGCGAGGATCTCGTCGCCGAGCTCTTCGCGGAGGTCATCGAAGGCCTCGAGGAGGCTGTCCCATCGCGACGTGTCGAGCCCAGCATCCGCGAGCAGGCGGTTCAATATCGCGCCCACCATCGCCCAGTAGTCGCCCCACGTGACCGTGAGGTCGCCTGCGGGAGCCCAGGTCCTCCACTCAGGTCTCGCGGTCGGGGTCGCGATCCCCCCGTTCGTCGGGAGCAGCTTGCGCATCACCTGCCAGGTCGCCGCCGGATCCGCCCGTCGAGCCGCGTCGAGGGCCGCGAGTTGCCGGTCGGTGTCAGCGCTCGTTTGCGGATGCCACGGCATGAAGATCTCGGCCAGGGAGCTCGACGGGTTGTTGCCGGACTTGATGCCGGGATCGAGTGCCGCCAGCCGCGTGAGGATGACGGCAACATCCGATAGGTAGTCGGGCGCCCAGGCGAGCCGCTCGAGTGCCCACAAAAGGCCGGGTAGATGGGTTCTCGGGGTGATCATCGAGCGCTCCTCGACGAACAGTTGACCGAGGACAGGCGTCGGACCCTCGAGCCCACTCGAGACGCCGGCCAGAAAGGTGGTAGGGGCACCCTCAGCGAGCCACGGGAGCTGATCCTCGAGGGTTGCCCAGGTCTCGCCGGTGGCGTCGGCATTCGCGTCACGAAGCAGCTGGCCGACCACGACCGATGCCACTTCCGCGCCACTTCGGCCGCGCGGCAGCTCCGCGAACTCGGGCTGGGAGCCGACAATCGCCAGGTTCTGGGCGAGTGCACGCCGGAGCTCGCCTGAGTGAGGCCGCCGTTTCCCCTTCACGAGCGCGAGCCAGCGCTCATCGGGAGGCAGATCAAGCGCTGGATCTCGTGCCCCGAGCACGTCCACGGCCACGCCGATGAACGCCGTCCACTGACCGTGGTGGACCAGGTGGACAATCTGGCCCCACGCGTCCAGAGGCGCCCGCACCGACCACTTCGTGTTCGTGAGCCGAACCGGGGCGTCTCCCATGTCGGTCAAGCGCAGCAAGCCGGCCTGCAGCTCCGTATACGGCATGCCCGCGAGACGCGCGAGCACGGCCTTGTCTTCGGGGGCGTCCTCGTCCCAGCGTCCGGCGAAGAGCGCTGGCACCAAGAACTGCCCGTATTCGGCGTTGGCCCACTCCGCTACAGACGGCGCGTCTGAGATCCGCCTCCTCAAGGCACCGAGACGACCGCCGGCGGCGCGAACGGCGGCTTCCGCCCTCGAGAAATCGACGCCCATCTCGTCGAGAGCCGCCATAAGTTCCGAGTCCACTGCCCCCGGAAGCTCGAGGTCGACACGGCCGGGTTGCTGGGGAACGACCGGTTCGATCACGATATGGCCGCGTCGAAGGGCGTTCGTGATGGCTGGACCCGGGAATGTCGGGATGAGGATCATCGGCGGGTCTTCGATCGCAGCCAGCTCATTCCATGCGCCGGACCCATGAACGACCACGGCGCGCTGGATCGCCGACTCGTGCGCGTCGCTGCTGAGAAGGGCGGCCGAGACGAAGGCGACGCCCTCGTCGGCCGAGTTCGCCTGGATCGAGTGGTAGTCAGCCGGGATCTCGACCCAGCCCCTGACGACAGCTGCCTGCGCTTCCCGGCCCCCGAGTGCGAGACGGGTCGTTCCCGTGAACCGCCAGTAGGTGCCCCGCCAGTCGTCCCACCAGGCCTCGAGCGTCTGAGCTTCTCCCAGACCGGCCTTGTTCATGACCTCTGCGAGCCACAACCGGGCGACCGGGGCCTTCTCGAGCCAGCTCTCGAGCTCGCTCGCGGTCCAGACCTCGAGCCCTGCCCAGTCGCCGTCCCCGCGTTTGTCCTCCAGCCAGTCGTCGCGGTTGTGCCAGTGGCGCGGCGTCACGAAGACGAAAGTGGATGCCTTGCGGACAGCTTCGTCCGTCTCGTCGGTTCGCTTCTTGTAGTCGCGTTGGGCCTTGTCGGCGGCGGGTCCCGCGCCCCACTCCCAGAACGACTGGCCCGACGGGACACGGAAGTTCCCTTCTGCGACGTTGACGACGCCGTCCCACCCAGGCGTGTTGCCGGCCTTGCCTACCGGGATCCGCAGCCCCGCCGGACTGGCCGTCTGGACGATCAACTTCTGAACTAGGCGTCCCAGCTCGGACTCCGCGGCGAGCGATTGCGCCCAGAGATTCAGGTCATCGGCGTTCGGAAGCAGGGAGAACACGAGACGAAGTATGAGCCGACAACTCGGTCGTAAGGCAGCACGTGAGGTCTACAGGAAAGGACGCTCCATACTTGGCCTGGATGGAGGCTCCACGCGGTTTGCTTGCTCGACGTGAGCTGGGAGTTCGGCATGCGTGACCCTCCGCGGCCCTTTGGTCTGGTCCCTTATCTGGACCCTTATGGATCCTGTCTCATGCGTCTCATGCGTCTCATGCGTCTCATGCGTCTCTTGGATGTGCTGGCTGTACGCGGCTGAGACGCATGAGACGTTTCACTGGAAATCCGGTATGCGGTACCA
>CAZXLP010000142.1:0-3984 GCA_964642085.1 uncultured Anaerolineaceae bacterium | reverse complement strand
CACCGGCGATCCGGTCAACGTGGCGGCTCGGCTGGAGCAGGCCGCCGAGCGGGGCGAGGTGCTCGTCGGCGAGCGCACGATCGCGACCGCGCGCGGTGCGTTCGAGTTTGGCGAGCCTCGGACGATCGAGGCGAAAGGGAAGCCGGAGGGGGTGCGGTGCCGGCGCCTTATGCGCGCGCTCTCGCTGATGCGCCCTCGTGGCGTCGGGGGCCTTCGCCGCGCTTTCGTCGGGCGCGACGAAGAGATGCGCGTACTCGACCGCGTTTACGAGAAGGTCACCGAGGATCGACAGGCGCAGCTCGTGACCATTCTCGGGGACGCGGGCGTCGGCAAGACGAGACTCCTGCGCGAGTTCTGGGATCGCCTCGGCGGCCGCTCGCCGGAGCCCCAGCGGCGTACCGGACGCTGCCTTTCGTACGGCCAGGGCATCACCTACTGGCCCCTGGGCGAGGTGCTGAAGGAGCATCTCGGCATCCTCGACAGCGACCCGCCAGCGGTCGCGCTCGAGCGGCTCGGATCGCGTGAGATCCTGGGGCTGACGCTGGGGCTCGACGTGGCTCAGGGCCTCCACCCGCTCGCCGCGCGCGATCGCTTCCAGGACGCCTGGGTCGAGTTCCTCGAGGAGGTCGTCACGGAGCGGCCTACCGTCATGCTGATCGAGGACATCCACTGGGCCGAGGAGCAGCTGCTCGATCTTCTCGAACGCCTCGTGCACGACACGCGGGGACCGCTGCTTCTCATCGCGACTGCGCGGGCTGAGTTGCTCGACCAGCGACCCGGCTGGGGCGCCCGCGTTCGCGGTACCAGCGTGGCGATGGAGGCGCTCTCGCCGGAGGACGCGGTCAAGATGCTCGACGAGCTGCTGGGCGGAACGCTCCCGCGCGGGCTGGGAGAGGTCGTGGTCGAGCGCGCGGAAGGGAACCCGTTCTTCGTCGAGGAGCTCCTGGCGACCCTGATCGATCGGCAACTGCTCGAGCGAGCGAACGGCTCGTGGCGGATGGCGGAGCTACCCTCCGACTTCGCCGTTCCAGACACCGTGCAGGCGGTCGTCGCGGCGAGAATCGATCTGCTCGATCCGGCGGAGAAGCAGGCGCTGCAGGCCGCCTCCGTGATCGGTCGGATCTTCTGGGCAGGCCCCGTCTACGAACTCGTCCAGGAGGCTGAGCCGGATCTGCAGGTGCTCGAGGAGCGCGACTTCATCCGCCGTCGCCCGGGCTCATCGATCGCGGGCGACCGAGAATACGCGATCAAGCACGCGCTGACGCGCGAGGTTGCGTACGGCGGCCTGCCCAGGGCCCGACGCGCGCGGCTGCACGCGGCCTTTGCACGGTGGCTGGAGCGGACCGGCGAGGGGCGGGACGAGTACGCGCCACTTCTCGCCCACCACTACGCAGAGGCGGTCCGGCCGGACGATGTCGATCTGGCGTGGGCGGGTAAGGAAAGCGAGCTCGGCGAGCTGCGAGGACGGGCGCTGGCATGGCTTCGCCCCGCTGCCGCGCTGGCGATCGGCCGTTTCGAGATCGACGACGGCCTGGCGCTGCTGCACCGGGCTCTCGACCTCGAGCCGGATGAGGCCGAACGGGTCGCGCTGTGGCGGGAGATCGGACACGCAAACGTCCTCAAGTTCGACGGCGAAGCCTTCTGGACCGCGATGCAGAAGTCGCTGGAGGGCAGCGACCGGACGACCGCTGCCGACATCTACAGCGAGCTCGCTTTCCAAACGGCTACGCGCGCGGCGATGTGGAAGCGGCGGCCGGACCCCGAGCTGATCAGAGGGTGGATCGAACAGGCGCTCGAGCTCTCCAAGCCGGACACGGCGGCCCGGGCGAGGGCGTTGATCGCACGTGCCTACTCCGACCCCGAGAGGTACGGTGAGGCGGCCCGAGAGGCGGGCGAGCTCGCCGAGCGCCTGGGCGACAACGAGCTGCGCTCATGGGCTTGGGCGGCCAGCTCGGTAGCCGCCGGCTCACGCGGCGACTACGACGAGAGATTGGCTTGGTACCGGCGGCGGTTCGACCTCGTACCGCAATTGACCGATCCCGATCACATTGCGTTGATCTACCTCTCTGGCGTCAGCGCGTGTCTCATGACCGGTCGCTTCGACGAGGCGCGTCGGAACGCGGAGGCACATGACGAGGTGACAAGGCGCCTCACGCCGCATCATCGGCTGCACGCCGTTGCGGCGTTGATCGATGTCGAGCTGTCCGCCGGCTACTGGGGGAGGGTCCGCGACCTCACCTCGCGTGCGGAGGCGGCGGTCGCCGCCAATATCGCAACGCCTTGCGCGATGAACGTGTGGTCGCTGCTCGGGTGCGCCCTCGCCAACGTCAGGCTGCGCAACGAGCAGGAAGCGCGGCGCCTCGAGCGGAGCGCTGAGGATCTGGGGATGGAGGGCTACAGCGCGTTTTTCGACCCTATCCGCATCGAGATCTCACTTGCGCGAGGCGAGCTGCCCGAGGTCGAGCGGAAGCTCAGCGAGTGGAGTCCTGACGGGTTTCTGGATGTCGAGGGGCTCATCGCCCGCCTCAACGCGCTCGTCGCGCTCGAGCGACGTGCGGAGATCGAGCAGGTGGCGCCGGCGATCCTGAGGCCGGGGACCTACCTCGAGCCGTTCACCCTTCGCGCGCTGGGCTTCGCGCGCAAGGACGACGGGCTGATCGAGCAGGCGATCAGCCGGTTCGAGGCGATGGGCCTCGACTGGCACGCGGCGGAGACGCGGAAGCTCGTCGCCCAGGCCTAGAGGCTCTTGTACCGCTTAATACACAACTGGCTGCAAGAAGGGGGCTGATTACCGTGAAGCTGGTGAAGCTGGGTGAGCTCACTCTCCGATACACGACCGTTGAGTCGCTCTGATCGTCTGGCGGCTGACCCCCGCGGCCCGATGGTCGAAACCCTCCTCGCCCGCCGCGAGCGATGGGGCATCAGCTACGTCACGCTCCCCGCGTCGGCGCTCGAGACGCTCGAGCCGGTCATCGGACGGCTGAGGGCTCGAGCCCAGTGATCAGCCGGACGGAACGGGAATCAGCACCCGCGCGGGTTCTCCGCTACCAAGAAAGTCGGGCTGGTACGTCACGGTGAGCTCCGTCGTCTCCGCAGGAACCTCGAAAGTCATCCACCCCGCGGCGATGTCGCCCGGCCTCAAGTCATTCCCCGACCACAGTACCGGTGGGTGGCTAAATGCAGTGGGGTCGTACTCGACTCCACTCTCGTCCTTCACGCTGAACCAGTCGGTGTCGTGGCTCGTCCCATCTGCCGAGATGCCCTCAATCTCGACGCGGAGGGCGACGAACTTCTGCCCCGGATTCTGTGTGATGAAGTCATTGCCCGGCCACAACGTCACCTCGTGCACGGTGAAGTACTGCTCGTCTCCGATCCGGATGCGCTCGCCCACGGCCGCGGGGGAGCTCCCAACCGAAGGTTGCGCCTCCGCTGACGCTTCTTCCGTCGCCTCCATCGGCGTCGGACTCTCAGCATCCACCACCCGTGTTCCGGGCCTGCTGCACGCGGTCAAGGCCAGCGCGAACGCCGCCACCAGAATCGGGGTCGCCTTTAGCAGCCTATCCACGCGTTACCTCGCCTCCTCAACATGCTCACTGGCACGCAATCCTAATGGCGGACGCGCGGCGGCGAAAGACCCCGTCTTTCTTTCGGGTCACGCTGAGTCAGACGAGGCGGCGGTCACTCACGCCTGGCGGATTTTCCCGCGCGGCTCCAAGAACTTCAGGCCGCGACTCGCGGGCTGACTCGACGCGTGCGGAAGAGGGAGGCGTAGGACATGCGGGCTATTCCAGCATGCCTCGCAGTGAACGACCGTCGTGCGGTGGCTTTCATGATTCCCAGCATCCCGCCCCGGTCTCTTGGTGATGCCACGGGGCGTCGGACACCTGGAGATAGGCGGCGTCCACGGATTCGTCATATTCGAGCAGCAAGTGGGTCATCACCCCACGCGCTGCAGGCGAAGCCTTCGTGCGGGACGGGCGTCTG
>CAZXLP010000141.1:0-4042 GCA_964642085.1 uncultured Anaerolineaceae bacterium | reverse complement strand
GCTATTGCTGCGATCAGCAGCAGTCCCAATTGTACGAAAGAGGCATAAAAATTCGACCTGGCAGCTTTCGGTCCGGGATTGCGGATGAGTTCGATGCTCCGCCAAATGAAAAAACTGCCACCTGCCACGGCGCCCGCCAGATAAATAAAGCCCATGCCAAATGCCAACGGCAGCAGTGACAAAAGCACAAGGGCAACGGTGTGCGCCAGGATGATCCATGCTGTTGCAGCATCACCGATGACAACGGGAAGCATTGGCACACCCGCTGCCGCGTAGTCTTTGTGCAACACGATTGCCAGGCTCCAAAAATGCGGCGGTGTCCACAGAAAAAGTACAAGTGCAAGAATGACCGGAGCGGGAGCCAGATCGGGCGTTATGGCTGCAGCGCCGGCAAGCACGGCAAAGCTGCCGGCCAAACCGCCAACCACAATGTTCCAAACGCTGCGTCGCTTGAGCCAGATTGTGTAAATGACACCATAAACAAATGCGCCCAGAAAAATATACAGCGCAGCATGGGCATTCAAGACCCAGGCAGCAACGAAAACGGCAAAGGCAAAATTCAAGCCAAGGCCGGCAAGCCATATCCAACCGGCCCGGAACGCACCTGTAACAAAAGGCCGGTTGCGCGTACGCGGCATGTGCGCATCCAAATCACGCTCGAAATGTTGATTAAAGGCGCTGGCACCTGCTGAAGACAGAAATACCGCCACGGCGAGAACTGCAATCTTCCAGGAGGGGAGGGACACGCCGGGCGTTACCGCCATTCCGGCAATCGCACAGAGGGCGATAGCTGCGGCAATGCGCAACTTGAAAACACTTGAAATCTGTTTCAATGTTCCCGCAGTTGAATCGACCATCGTCTATCACATCGAAATTGCACAATTATTCCCCGGACGGGGGTCGATGGTAGCACGTGATGTGCGCTCTGTAACAGGGGTGCTTTTGTATTCCAAAATCAAGGCGCTGAATCAAGGCGCTGAATCAAGGCGCCAAATCAAGGCGCATATGGGAGCCATGATGATATGATTCTGGCATTCGTATTGGTTGTTTTGGTCGTTGGCTCGGTGATATTTCATCTCCTGAGCCCATGGTGGTGGACGCCCATTGCCTCGAACTGGGATTACATCGATCACACGATCACCATCACATTCTGGATCACTGGTGTAGTTTTCGTCGCCATCGGTTTGTTCATGGCATATTGCGTATTCCGCTTCCGCCACCAGGAGGGAACGCGGGCAGCCTACGAGCCGGAGAACAAGAAGTTGGAGTGGTGGCTCACTGTAGTGACTACGCTGGGGGTTGCGGGGTTGCTTACTCCCGGCCTCTTTGTATGGAACCAGTACGTCACGGTCCCGGCGGGGGCGGATACAATTGAGGTTCTGGGCCAGCAGTGGCAATTCAACTTCCGTCTTCCCGGGAAGGACGGCGTATTGGGCACTTCCGACACCGGGAATGTCAGTTCTGAAAATCCGTTTGGCCTCAATCCAAATGATCCCAACGGACAAGACGATGTCTTGATAGAAGCTCAGGACCTGCACCTGCCGCTCAACAGGCCAGTCAAGGTATTGCTTCGTTCCATAGATACCCTGCACGACTTCTATGTGCCCCAGTTTCGGGCCAAGATGGACATGGTGCCGGGCATGGTCACCTACTTCTGGTTCACGCCCACCCGCACCGGGACATTCGAGTCTATCTGCGCTGAACTCTGCGGCACTGGGCATTATACCATGCGCGCCGTGGTCGTTGTGGATGAGGACAGTGCCTATCAGACATGGTTGCAGGGGCAGTCGACGTTCAAGCAAGCGCTGGCCAAGAACAGGAATTCTACAGGCAGCAAGTTAAGTCTAGCCCTGAGCAAGAGGCAAACCGATTCCGCGGATAGCGTACCTGGGGTGATTCCACACAAGCGGAGCTCTCTGCGTAACTAGATCGAAGAGGTGTTTTGATGACCGATGTAACACCCGAAACTGCCAGCTATCTCGCACCTGCTGAAGTCGAGGATGTGGAGCTTTACCATCCGAAAAGCTTCGTCACGAAATACATCTGGAGCCAGGACGCCAAAGTCATCGCCATCCAGTATGCGGTGACCGCGATCGCGATAGGTTTGGTGGCATTGGTGCTGTCGTGGATGATGCGGCTGCAACTGGGTTTCCCGGACACCTTCTCCTTCATCTCGCCTGAGGGCTATCTCCAGCTGATCACGATGCACGGCATGATCATGGTCATTTACCTGCTCACGGCGCTGTTTCTCGGTGGATTTGGCAATTACCTCATCCCGCTGATGGTCGGTGCCCGCGACATGGTGTTTCCCTATGTGAACATGCTGAGTTACTGGGTCTATCTGTTGGCCGTGCTGGTGCTGGTGGCGAGTTTCTTTGTGCCGGGCGGGTCCACTGGTGCGGGCTGGACGCTCTACCCGCCGCAGGCCATCCTCGCCGGGACGCCGGGACAGAGTTACGGCATTATTCTGATGCTCGCTTCCCTGGCACTGTTCATCATCGGGTTCACCATGGGCGGCTTGAACTACGTGGTGACGGTGTTGCAGGCGCGCACGCGCGGCATGACGCTGATGCGTCTGCCCTTGACCGTATGGGGCATTTTCGTTGCCACCATTCTGGCACTGCTGGCCTTCCCCGCCCTGTTCGTCGGCGCGGTGATGATGATGTTTGACCGGCTTTTGGGAACCAGCTTCTTCATGCCGCAAATCGTCGAGTTTGGCGAAAGCCTGAAATATGGTGGCGGCAGTCCGATACTGTTTCAGCACCTTTTCTGGTTTTTTGGCCATCCCGAGGTTTATATCGTCGCCTTGCCGGGCTTTGGCATCGTCTCCGACTTGCTCAGCGTCCACGCGAGAAAGAACATCTTCGGTTACCGGATGATGGTGTGGGCGATCGTGGCGATCGGCGGCCTCAGTTTTGTCGTCTGGGCGCACCACATGTATGTCAGCGGCATGAATCCCTATTTTGGTTTCTTTTTTGCCACCAGCACGCTGATCATCGCTGTTCCCACTGCCATAAAGGTTTACAACTGGGTGCTGACACTGTGGCGCGGCAACATCCACCTCACCCTACCGATGCTGTTTGCCATCGCCTTCATCATAACATTTGTGAACGGGGGGATAACCGGCCTGTTCCTCGGCAATGTCGTCGTGGACGTTCCGCTTTCGGACACCATGTTCGTGGTCGCCCACTTCCACATGGTGATGGGCGTGGCGCCTATCCTCGTCATCTTCGGGGCGATCTACCATTGGTACCCGCTGATGAGCGGGCGCATGCTCAATCAGGCAATGGGGCATTTCCACTTCTGGGTCACCTTCATCGGCGCGTATCTGATCTATTTCCCCATGCACTATCTGGGCTTCATCGGCGTGCCGCGCCGCTACTACGCGTTGGGTGAGACTGAATTCATCCCGCTGTCTGCCGCGACGCTGAACGAATTCATCACCGTGGCCGCATTGATCGTAGGTTTCGCTCAGGTGGTGTTTATATTCAACCTGGTTTGGAGCCTGTTCAAAGGCGAAAAATCCGTCAAAAACCCCTGGCGGGCCACCTCGCTCGAGTGGCAAACACCGCAGATGCCACCCGCACACGGCAACTGGGGCAAGGAGTTGCCTGTGGTTTACCGCTGGGCCTACGACTACAGCGTGCCGGGCGCCGCGGAAGATTTCCTGCCGCAGAACCTTCCACCAGATCAGGTCGCCATCGCCAAGGGCCACGAGGCATCGGGCGTCCGGGCAGCAGCAACGTGAGCATCTTCCATCAGCTGCTGGCAAAACCCTGGGTGACGGCACAGGCGAGGATCGACGACTTTCATGTTGGCGGCACATTTTTCCTGTCGCCGGCGAAGCTCGGCCTGCGGGTGTTTCTTGCCGTGGTCACGGTCTTGTTCACGCTTTTGATTTTCGCATATGGAATGCGAATGGAGTTAGAGGTCTGGCGCCCCACGCCTCAGGTGAGTCTTTTGTGGCTGAACACGGTGCTGCTGGTGCTGAGCAGCTTAGCGATGCAATGGGCGCTGTTTTCCGCACGGCGCCACGAGATTG
>CAZXLP010000140.1:0-4065 GCA_964642085.1 uncultured Anaerolineaceae bacterium | reverse complement strand
CGATGATCCCGAGGCAAACCCGGAAGCACCTGCGCGCGGCGGGGCGTGAACAGCTCCTGGCAGTGCGCAGCCTGCTGGATTACTGGGTCGACCGCCTGGGCGACGAGCCCGAGAAGGCCAACGGCGGGCGCGAGAAGATCCCGATCGACTGACCTCCGTGCCCCCCGACATTCGGCCGGTGCCCGCGGCCGAGATGCGCCGTTGGGCGCGTTCAGCTTCGCCAGCCTGGGCCGCTCCGGCCGAGCGGTCGAACTGACCAGCGGAGCGCGGGCACGAGCGGACGCGATCTTCGACTCGGCCGTCCCACCGTGGTGCCCCGAGGTCTTCTGAGACCCAGCGAATCGAAACGCCCGAAGGAGCCGTCCGGTCCGGTGACCGTCTCTGCTGGCAAGCCAGCAGTTTCGATCCCGTTTCCGTGGCCCCGTCGGGACGAGGGGACCTTATCGGCGGGTGGGTGGGGTGTGCAAGACCAGTTATCCCCGAACGAAAGCGGAGGTGTGGCCTTTATCCACGGGTAATCCAGACCCGTCATCCACAGTCGCCGACCACGCGCCGGCGCCGGGCCGCGGGCGTGGTTTCGCTGCCTGCCCGATCATCAACCGCGAGGATGAGCCGAGCCGATGACTGAGCCTTACTACCAGGTCGCGCAGGTCGCGCCGCAGCCGCAAGTGGAGCCGCCGCCGCCGGTCGCGCGGCCGGCCGCATCACTTGCGGCCGTCGTCATCCTGGTGCTGGTCTTCTTCGCTGGCCTGGCTGTCGGCCAGAGTGGCGTGCTCGATACGGAAGCAAGACCTCGGCCGTCGCCCGTGTCGGTCGCGCCGACCACCTCTCCTGGCTCACCGTCGAGCGGCCCGTCGCCGTCCCTGCCCCCCGACGCCCCAGCCGACTTCGGGCTTTTTTGGCAGGCCGTCGAGGTCATACGCCAGAACTTCGTCGGTCGCGACGAGTTGACCGACGAGCAGATCACCTACGGCGCGATACGCGGCCTGGTCGAGGCCCTGGGTGATACCGGGCACTCGATCTTCCTGACGCCAGAAGCGGTTCGGGCCGAGCGGGAGTCACTTGGCGGGACGGTCGTCGGCATCGGTGTGCTGCTGGGCGAGCGCGACGATCGGATCGTCATCGTTTCGGTCATCAGCGGCGGACCAGCCGATCGCGCCGGCCTTCGGACAGGCGATGCCATAGTCGCCGTCGACGGCCAGACGGTGAGCGGCCTGGCCCCCGAAGAAGTGGCGCCGAAGGTGCGCGGCGAGTCAGGGACCACGGTGGACGTAAGTATCGAGCGCCCCTCGACCGGTGAACAACTCGAGTTCAGCATCGTCCGCGAAGAGCTCCACTTTCCGGCGGCCACGTGGACGATGGTGCCCGGAACTGATATCGCGCTCCTTCGGCTGATCCAGTTCTCGACCGGATCGGCGGCAGAGTTGCGTGACGCGCGGGATCAGGCCGTGGCCGCTGGGGCGACCTCGTTCATCCTCGATCTGCGCAGCAACCCGGGCGGCTACATCTCCGAGGCGGTCGACACGGCGAGCCTGTTCCTGACCCAGCGGACGGTCTACATCCGTGAGCTGGCCGACGACCAGCGCATCCCGGTGCTGACCAACGACGCCATCACCGCAACGGACGCCCCGGTCGTGTTGCTGATCGACGAGGGCACGGCCAGCTCAGCCGAGATCGTCTCCGCAGCTCTGAGTTCAGCCGGTCGTGCCGAGCTCGTGGGCGAAACGACGTTCGGGACGGGCACCGTCCTGCTCACCTTCGACCTGCCCGATGGTTCGGCGATTCGCCTGGCCGTCGAGCGCTGGCTGACGCCCGATGGCGAGCTGATCTTCGGCCGGGGCATCGAGCCGACCATCCCGCTGCCACTGCCCGCCGACGAGATCCCGCTCGACCCGGGCGAGGTCAGCGACCTCGCCCCGGCCGACGTGCCGAACCTTCCCGACAGCCAGCTTCGTCGAGCTATCGAACTGCTTTCCCAGTAGCGACGGCGCCTGCGCGGCGCCCCGATCAGTGGACCGGGCCACCCTCGGTCTGGCCTGCGTCGGCCTCCGAGGCCGCTTGGTCACCTGCGTTGAACTGGGCCTCAACGGTCCGCTCCTCGGCTCCACGCACGATGCGCAGCGTCATCGAACCTGCTGAGCCGACGGCTCCGAGCGCGTCGTAAACGTCGTCAGGCTCGCGGATCGGCCGTCCGGCGGCTTCGATGATCAGGTCACCTTCGGCGATACCGGCGCGTGCAGCCGGGCTGCCCTCTTCGACCTCGCGCACGAGGACGCCGTCCTGCTCGGGCAGGCCGACCGCGCGGCGGAGATGACGCGCCACCCTGGACGGGGCGATGCCGATGCCCAGCCGCGGCGGCTCCATGCTCTCGCCCCGTTGTAGGGCCGCCACGCGCGTGCGCAGCGATTCATCAGCCGGCAGGGCCAGGTAGAAGCCCCCACCGAGGCGATTGGTGTTCAGCCCTAGGAGCTTGCCCCCAGCGTCGACGAGGGCGCTACCCGAAGAGCCGGGCACGAGGGGAGCAGTGTGCTCGAGACTGCCCGAGATGCGCCGGCCACGTGGGCCCCGAAACGCCCGCGCGATGCTCGACACGAAACCGAGGGTCACCCGCGGCCCGTTGCCGTTCAATGTCACAGCGAAGACCGGTGTCCCCAGTTGCGCTCCCGCCGACGACCACTCGACCTGTGGCGCCGCGCCCGTTTCGACCGAGACCACGGCCAGGTCGCCGTCGACGTCGATGCCGGCCAGCTTGCCCTGTTCCTGTCGCCCATCGGCGAACGTAACGATCAGTTCGTCAGATCGGACGTTGTGGGCGTTCGTGAGAACCGCTCCAGGTCCGATCACGACGCCCGATCCACCGCGCCAGCCTCCGCCGACGCGAACCGCCGATGAGCCAACCTTCTCGGCGACCGATGAGACCGCCTGCGCCAACTCGTCCAGTACTGCCATTTCCTCGATCACTCCCGCTGTGTACCCTGGGCTGTGTGACTTGCAAGTTGCAAGTTACCATCACACCGATATGCATGCAAGACTCCGATCTGATCGGCAGGCGGCGCTCGATGAGGTCACCATTCGCAGAGTGAGCGAGACAGAGGCGGGATCGGGCATTTCCGCGTTGGATGCTGCGCTGGGCAGGGTGGGGGACCGCTGGTCGTTCCTGGTGGTCGAGGCTCTGTTGGACGGGCAGCGCCGCTTCAACGAGCTTCTGGCGGCGGTGCCGGGAATTGCGCCGAACATCCTGACCGACCGCCTTCGCCGGTTGGAGCGGGAAGGCGTGCTGATGGGGCGCAAGTACTCTGATCGGCCGGCGCGCATGGCCTATGCCTTGACCGAAGATGGGCTCGAACTCGCTGGAGTGTTGCGGCTGTTGGCGACGTGGGGTGCCCGAGGCTCGGCCGGAGCGGAGGGCATGCGCCACGTTGCATGTGGGTCGCTGCTCGAGGCGCGCTGGTTCTGCCCTACCTGCGCCCGGACAGTCGAGGAGAAAGAGGAAGCCTCAGCACTCCGCTTCGCCTGACCGGCGGCGCATTAGTCACCGGCTGACTCAACGGACCGCCGGGTCCGGCATGGAGACCGATCGGCCGTGATTTTGAGTCACCACATGACTGAGAAGGCGGCTGTCGCCCCTATCGGAGCCCTGGACGGCCGCAGAGATGGCGCGCAGCGGTCGGTTCAGTCACCGGCTGACTAGCCTGCGAGCGATCCGTAGCGGCCCGCTGCCAGCCATCCGGCAACTAGCATGCAGTGCCTATGGCGCAGCCTCGACGACGAGTCCTTCTGATCGTCAATCTCGTGTCGGGCGGCCGACGGGGAGCGCGCTAGTCGTCGTTGAGTAGCGCAGACACCCCGCGGTGGGGTTACACTCCGCGCTGCCCGCGGTTTGGCCGTCCCAGACCCTCCAGAGCAAGAGGAAGAGTTGCCACACACGCCGACCATGACCGGCCAGGCGCGCGACGTACTCACGCAGCAGGAAGCCACCGACCGCGCTGCTCGCGTCCGCGAAGCCCACTACCAGATCAAGCTCGACCTCATCGCCGGCCGATCGACCTATCGCGGCGACGTCAC
>CAZXLP010000139.1:0-4301 GCA_964642085.1 uncultured Anaerolineaceae bacterium | reverse complement strand
GGGCGGCGAAGGGCACGGCGCTGCTCGGCGTCCGCGCGGTCATCGCCGAGAGCTACGAGCGCATCCACCGTGCCAACCTGGTCGGGATGGGCGTCCTGCCGCTGCAGTTCATGCCCGGACACAACGCCCAGACCCTGGGCCTGACAGGACGGGAGGAGTACGACGTGGCCGGCCTGGCGAGCGGCCTGGCGCAGCGGCAACAGGTCAAGCTGCGGGTCCGCGACGACTCGGGTGAGCGGATGATCGACTGCATCTGCCGCCTGGACGGACCGATCGAGCTCGAGTATTACCGCCAAGGCGGCATCCTGCCGGCCGTGCTCCGGCGCCTCGCCGGCTCTCCCGCCGGCTAAGACAGGGCTCTGCAAGCCGGCATGGCCTCCACCGGCTGGTTCGCTCGCGTTCGAGCGATCGTCGGGTCGACCTGGATCTCCTTAGCGCTACTTGTCCTCGTCAACCTGCTCCCGCTGGCGGGCGTCCTGTTCCTGGGCTGGGACGTGGCTACGATCCTGGTTGCCTACTGGTTGGAGAACGGCATCGTCGGCATCCTGAACGTGCCCAAGATGGCCCTCGCCGCACGCGCCGGCGGGGAGGTGGCGACGACGGCGTTGCCAGTCCGGACGCTCTTCTTTGCCGTTCACTACGGGATCTTCTGGGTCGTGCACGGCGTGTTCGTGCTCGTATTGACCGGCGCCGTCGTGGTCAGCGTCCTGGACCCGGTGGGCTTCGCCCTCGCCGACCCATACATTCTGCTCGTCGCCGCTGGACTACTGGTCAGCCACCTGGTCAGCTTCGTGCTCAACTATGTCGGCCGACGTGAGTACCAGCACACCTCTCTGGACGCCCAGCAACTTCAGCCATATGGGCGAGTGCTAGTCCTGCACATGACCGTTTTGCTGGGCGGCTTTGCCGTGCTCGCGCTGGGTCAGCCGGTCGGGCTGATCGTGCTGCTGGTGGTGTTCAAGACCATCGTCGACCTTGTCTTCCACCTGTGGGAGCACCGTCGCGCGGCGCCGGCCCTATCGGTCTAAGGCGCGTCTACGCGCTCAGCGCTCAATCGTCAGGGGTATCGAGAAGCCGAACTCGCTGCCGCCGCCCTTGCGCGGCGCCGCCCATATCCGGCCGCCCAGAGATTCGATCAGCCGGCGACACACCGTCAGGCCAATGCCGACGCCATTGCCCATGAGCCGAGCCCCGTTCCCGCGGTAGAACGCCGAGAAAAGCTTTGGCACCTCGTCATCCGAGATGCCGATGCCGCGGTCACGCACGACCACCTCGCCATGATCCTTGCGTGCGCGGACCACGACATCGATTGGCTTGCCCGGCGGGCTGTACTTGGCGGCGTTGGTGAGCAGGTTGCCCAGGAGCAGCTCGAGGTAGCCCGCGTCGGCCTCCACGATCGCATGCATCGGCGCGGCCTTGAGCGTTATGCGCCGGTCCGGATGCACGTCGCGTTGTGCGTCGACGACCTTGCGCGCCACCCGGTCGAGGACCTGCGGTTCGAGCTCGATGCTCGACCCCGACTCCAGGCGGGTCAGCAGCAGGAGGTTCTCGACGATCGCCAGGAGCCGCTCGGCGTCACCCCAGATGTCCCCAATCATCGACTCGCGATCGGAATCGCTCAGCCGGCCGGCGCGATCGCGCAGCAACCTCGCGTTGCCGAAGATGGTCGTGACCGGCGTGCGCAGCTCATGCGAGATCAGGCCCAGGAACTCGTCCTTGACCGTGTTCGAGGCTGACAGGGCCTGTGCCGTAGCCCGCAACGCGTCCTCGGCCTTGCGCCGCTCGGTGACGTCGACGAGCACGTTGACGGCTCCGATCAGGCGACCGCCCTCGTCGTGCAGCGGAGTCGGATAGGGCACGAACGAAACGCGTGAGCCGTCTGGCCGCTGGGCAATTGCCTCGTATCCGCGAACGGTCCGATTCTCGCGCAGCGCGATGGCCATCGGGCACTCGTCGTGGCGCATCGGCCGGCCGTCGCTCCAGAACAGCCGCCATGAGCCGCACCACTCCTCGCCCAGCGTTGGGCGCCGGCCCCAGAAGGTCGCGGCGGCATCGTTGAAATAGGTGATCCTGCCGTCGGCGTCGGCGGTGTAGACGGCAACGCCGAGGGCGTCGAGGAAGCGCCGGTATCGAGGTGGCGGAGCCGCCGCATCAGGGGCCGGCGTGGTCCTTATGTCGGACTGGAGCAACGCAAAAAGATGGTCGCTTGGATGGCCCGCCTGGTCGACCGACCCCTCGACGACATCGACGTGCTGGACAGCAGGTGACACGAGCGTTACCAGCGCCCCACGGTTTTCACGAACCGGATGATGGGGTACGACTCGCCTGCGGCCAACCTCCCGGAGGGCTTTGTCAGGGTTTTGTTAGGTCCGTCAGGCCGCCTCTCGGCGGGGCGCAATAACTCACCGAATTTTGGCGCCGAACGGCATCGAGACAACCCGCGGCGGGAAGAGGCGTGGGAAGCGGCCGTAGTCGACCCGTTCGTCACCGGCCGCTGACGCGAGCGCGGCGAGCACCTCGCGCGTGCCGCCGATGCCGTTTCGATGGGCGTGGTAGTAGCGTGCCAGGGCGCCCCAGAATGCGTCGCCGCTCATGCGATCGCGCAGGTCGCGCAGCCAGTCGACTCCCTGGACGTAGATCACCCAGGCGTAGCACTCGCCGATGTTGTAGATCGAATGGTCAAGCCGGCTGGCCGGACATTGCGAGTTGACGTAGCTCGAGATCAGGTTGCGCGCCATGAAGTCGGCAACCGCCTCATCCGCGAACGGCTCCCGGGCCTGGTCGTTGCCGACGGCCGAGTAGAACCACTGGTGCGCGACCTCGTGGGCGACCATCCACGGCAGCAGGCGGCCTGGCGCGTTGTCGGGCAACCAGAAGTGAGCCGGCGATTCGAACGGCGCCCACGGCCCGATCTCGGCGATCGTCAAGTGCGCGTGGGGATATGGTCCGATCTTGGCCGTGAAGTCGCGAATCGCCCGAGTCGCAGTGTCGAGCACGGCATCGGCCGGCAGCGATCGATAGAAGAACGTGACGGTCGTACCGGCCACCTCGGTCGACCGGGTTCGGTAGGAAGGGCTTCCGGCGAGGTTGAAGTCGCGCACGTCCCTGGCCTCGAATGACTGGGTCAGCCCGCTCCCGTCCACGCGCTGGCCGGTCGTGGCGAACGTGACCTCGCGCTCGGTCGTGATCGAGACCGTCACCCGAGGGCTGCTGGCGGTCACGAATGGGTCGCCGACGTTGGGTCGATCGAACGGCGTCGAGCGCGTCAGCCAGGGGATCCAGCGATAGGCGGTCAGGACCTCGCCGATGCGCCCGAAGGCCCACGTGTCAGAGTTCGTCGAAGAGCTTGCCGCGAAGCGCGCCGTGTAATCGATGCTGACCGTGGTCGTCGCGCCGCGTCCGAGCTCGGAGGAGAGCGGCACGATGATCGTCTGGTCGTCTACCACCTGGACCGCAGGCTCGCCGTCGACTGTCACATCTCCAACGTCGGCACGCCCTGTCCGCAGGGTGGCCAGGTTGAACGCCAGTGCCGAAGCCGGCCAGCGCGCCGTGTTCGTCACCACCGCGGTGGTGTAGACGCTCGCGCGGCGGTCTTCCCAGTCGAATGTCGCCTCCACCTCGTACGTGGCGGAGAGTGCAAGGCTGTTCACATCGGCCGCTTCGGCGGCGCGACCCGTCGGTACAGCTGCCGCCGCCGACAAAAGGACGGCAGCAAGAGCGGCCCGGGCTGCGCGACCCGCGAGAAGGGTCAGTACTTCGGCTCCTCGCGGACGGCGGCGAGAATGCTCTGCTCGAGCTCGAGGATCCGTCGATTACCGACCAGCAGCTCCTCGTTCTGCCGCTCGGTGATATCTGTCTCTGCGGCCGTGTGCTCGAGCGTCAGCCGATCGCGAAGCTGCTGGCGGTTGCCGGCAACGAGGATGAGCGGCGCGGCATACGCAGCCTGGGTCGAGAAGGCGAGGTTTAGCAGGATGAATGGATAGGGATCGAAGGGCTGCGTGAGCAGCCAAAGGTTGGCGCCGATCCACACAACGACGAATAGTGTCTGGATGAAAAGGAACCGCCAGCTGCCCAGGAAGCCCATGACCCGGTCGGCGATGCGCTCGCCCGCGGTCGCCTCGTCGTAGATCGTCACGTTGACCGGGTGGCGATGACTCTGGAATGGGTTGCTCTCGGTCACGCTGGCGCCTCCGGCTCGCGGTTGCTGGTCGACTCGCGAATGATGCGCGCCGCGTCGGGGCTGTGAAGGTGGTGGGCGATACTGGATTCGAACCAGTGACCCCGCGGATGTGAACCGCGTG
>CAZXLP010000138.1:1691-4303 GCA_964642085.1 uncultured Anaerolineaceae bacterium | reverse complement strand
GGCGGAGACGTTCCTGCACGAGCTGGCGCACATGTGGTTCGGCAACCTCGTGACGATGCGCTGGTGGGACGACCTGTGGCTGAACGAGAGCTTCGCCACGTACATCTCCTATGTCGCGATGGTCGAGGCGACGCGCTTCACGAACGCCTGGAAGGTCTTCAACGCCGACATCAAGCGCTGGGCGTACCAGCAGGACCAGCTGCCGACCACGCACCCGATTGCCGGCTCCGCGGCTGACACCGAGATCGCGTTCCTGAACTTCGACGGGATCACCTACGGCAAGGGCGCCTCGGTCCTCAAGCAGCTCGTCAAGTACATCGGCCGCGACGCATTCCGCGACGGCCTGCGAATCTATTTCCGGCGCCACGGATGGTCGAACGCCACGCTCGATGAGTTCCTGGGCTCGCTGGAGGAGTCGAGCGGCAGCGACCTCAACGAGTGGGCTCGCCTGTGGCTGCGAACGGCATCGCTGAACACCCTGTCCACCGAATGGCAGGCGGACGGCGACCGATTGAGCGCGCTGGCCATCAAGCAGTCCGCGCCTCCCGAGCACCCCACGCTCCGCCCGCACGCGCTGGAAGTCGCCCTCGCGCGGGACGTGGCCGGCCAGCTGAAGGTCGACTCGATCGACGCGTGGATCGATGGGCCCGACACCCCGCTGCCCGAGGCCCGCGGGCGTGAGCTACCGGATCTTGTCTTCCCGAACTACGGCGATCACGCCTACGCGAAGGTCTCCCTCGACCCCGCCACGGTCGGCTTCGTTCGGCGCAACCTCGATCGCGTCGAAGACGAACTGCTGCGCGAGCTGCTCTGGATGTCGCTCTGGGAGATGGTCCGCGACCGCGAGCTGCGCTCGACAGACTTCCTGGAAATCGGCCGCAGCGAGCTGCCCGACGAGCCCGACCTCGACATTCTCAACACCGTCCTGGATCGTTCGGCGCTGGTCGTCAATCGCTACGTGCCCGAATCCAGTCGCGCGGCCGAGTCGAGCGTCTGGTTCGAGGCCGCGCTGGCCAACGTCACCACCTCGGACGGCGATCGCAAGATCCTGTGGGCCCGCTCGGCGATCAACGTGGCTTCCACCCCGGGCGATGTCGCGCGGCTTGCCGCTCTCGCCGATGACTCGGAGACCATCACTGGGTTCACGCTCGACCAGGAGATGCGCTGGGCCATCGCCATCAAGGCGGTCGCCTTCGGGCTGGCCGGCGCCGACGCGCGTCTGGCAGCGGAGGGGGAGCGTGACCCATCAGACCGCGGCCGGCGCGCCCTGCTGAAGGGCGAGGCTTCGCGTCCATCGACCGAGGCGAAGGAAGAGGCGTGGGCCAAGATCCACGGCGACGGCTACGGCTCGTTCCACCTGACTCGCGCCGCGATGCAGGGCTTCTTCTGGCCCCAGCAGGAGCAGCTCCTCGAGCCCTACGTCGGGCGCTTCTTCGATCGCGTCAGGGACATCTTCACGAGCCGCGACCATCCCTTCGCCCGCTCCTATCTTCTCGCGCTTTACCCGGCCTATCTGGCCGATCCGGAGGTTCTGTTGCGCTCGCAGCAGCTGCTCACGAAGCTCGACGGATCGCTGCCCACCTTGTCGCGCCAGCTGGCCGAGGTGGCCGACGATCTCGACCGCCAGATCAGGGTGCGCGCCTTCGCCGAAACGGCCGAAACGAGCGGCTGACATGGCCGGCCGGCCATGGGTGGAGCCGGTGACTCTCGAGGGCTCGGTGGCACGTCTCGAGCCGCTGACGCTCGAGCATCTTCCCGGCCTCACGAACGTCGGTCTGGATGGCGAGCTGTGGCGCTGGACGCTCGCGGTCAACCAGTCGCCCGGGGACATGCGCGCCTACGTCGAGGCGGCTCTCGCCGCAGCGGCGGCCGGCACGGAGATGCCCTTCGCGACCGTCGAGCGCTCGTCGGGCAAGGTGATCGGTAGCACGCGCTACCTGTCGATTGAGCCATACCATCGCCGGCTCGAGATCGGCTACACGTGGATCGCCCCGGCCTCGCAGCGCACCGCGGTCAATACCGAGGCCAAGCTGCTGATGCTCACCCACGCGTTCAACGTGCTCGGCGCGCTGCGGGTCGAGTTCAAGACCGATTCGCTGAATGAGCGATCACGCGCAGCATTGCTCGGGATCGGCGCGACGGAGGAGGGGACCATGCGCAACCACATGATCACCGCCAGCGGCCGGCGCCGACACTCGGTCTACTTCAGCGTGATCGAGGAGGACTGGCCGCAGGTCCGCCAGCACCTCGAGGCACGCCTGGCCCGCCTGTCGCGGTGGCCCTCCGGGGACCTACCCGCGGAGTCTCCGACCGAGGGCTAGTCGGATCCGCGCCCTCCCTCTAGGCGCTCCGCAGTGCGCGGGCGCGTGACTTGCGGGCGCGATCGAGGTTGTAGGCGGAGTTGACCAGCCCGACGTGGGTGAATGCCTGCGGGAAGTTGCCCACCAGGCGGTCACGGCGGGGGTCGTATTCCTCGGCCAGCAGTCCGACGTCGTTGCGGAGCGCAAGCATCCGTTCGAACAGCGTGGTCGCCTCCTCGATCTGCCCAGTGAGCGCCAGGTTGTCGATCAGCCAGAACGTGCAGGCAAGGAACGAGCCCTCGCCGGGCGGCA
>CAZXLP010000138.1:0-1591 GCA_964642085.1 uncultured Anaerolineaceae bacterium | reverse complement strand
AGGTTGTCGATCAGCCAGAACGTGCAGGCAAGGAACGAGCCCTCGCCGGGCGGCAGGCCGTCGTCCGTGATGGCTGTCGGGTAGCGCATCACGAAGCCATCGACCATCAGCTCCTTCTTTATGGCCTCGATGGTGCCGCGCATGCGCGGATCCGTGGCGGGCAGGAAATGGACCAGCGGGATCATCAGCAGGCTCGCATCGAGCGCTTTCGACCCGTAGTACTGCGTGAAGGTGTTGCGCTTCGGATCGAATCCCTTCTTGCAGACCTCGTCGTGGATCTGCTGGCGCACCCGGCGCCACTCATCGAGCGGGCCCTCCACGCCGAACTTCTCGATCGCCCGCACCGCCCGATCCATGGCTACCCAGGCCATCACCCGCGAGTGCGTGAACTGCTGGCGGGGCCCGCGCACCTCCCAGATTCCCTCGTCAGGGTCCTGCCAGTGGTCGACAACGAACTCGACGAGGTGGCGCGCCAGCGCCCAGGCCTCCTCGTCGGCGCCGATCGCGAACTGACGCGCGAGGTGCAGCGTATCCAGTACCTCGCCGTAGACGTCGAGCTGGAACTGTGTCGCCGCGGCGTTGCCGACGCGCACCGGCCGCGAGTTCTCATAGCCGGGCAGCCAATCGATCTCGAACTCGGGCAGGCGGCTCTCACCGGCTGGCCCGTACAGGGTCTGGAGGGTGGCCGGATCGCCACCCGCGGCGCGGAGCAGCCAATCGACGAAGGCACGCGCCTCCTCCGTGTAGCCGCCGATGTTCAGCGCCCACAGGCTGAACGCGGCGTCGCGCACCCAGCAGTAGCGGTAGTCCCAGTTGCGGACGCCGCCGATCTGCTCTGGCAGGGACGTGGTGGGCGCGGCGACGATGCCGCCGGTGGGCCCGAAGGTCATTGCCTTGATCACCATCAGCGAGCGGCGAACGTCGTCCTTCCAGGCACCGTCGTAGCGCAGCCGCGAGCACCAATCACGCCACCACACCAGCGTCCGCTCGAGCGCGCCGCCGGCGTGGGGTGGCTCGTTCGGCGACAGATGCGATGGGTGCCAGCTGAGCACGAACGACACGGTCTCGCCCTTCTTGACCGTGAAGTCTGCCGCCGTATGCAGGCCCTCACCGTGGACGGGGACGCTGGACCGAAGGCAGACCGCGTCGGGACCTGAGACGGCACACAGATCGCCGCCGACGCGGCGCACCCAGGGAACGAGCCGGCCGTAGTCGAAGCGAAGCGTGAGCTCCGTGCGCATGTTTACTGTCCCGCGCACGCCCTCGACGATGCGGATGAGGTTGGGCATGTCGGCGCGCGGCGGCATGAAGTCCGTGACGCGGACGGCGCCGCCCTTGAGCTCCCATTCAGTCACCAGCACAAGCGACCGGTCGCGGTAGCTGCGGTGGGCTGCGCGCTTGGCGCGCTTGGGGGCGATCAGCCAGCGCCCGTTCTCGGGTGTGCCGAGGAGCGCCGCGAAGCAGGCACCCGAATCAAATCGCGGCAGGCACAGCCAGTCGATGGAGCCGTCGATGCCGACGAGCGCAGCCGTCTGCGTGTCGCCGATGAGCGCGTAGTCCTCGATCCGCAGCGTCACTCGGCAGAATGTAG
>CAZXLP010000137.1:0-4367 GCA_964642085.1 uncultured Anaerolineaceae bacterium | reverse complement strand
CGCCGGAATAGATGGCACCGATGACGAAGTACGGCCCGAAGATCGTGCTGTGCCATCCCGGTCGGCTGGTCAGCGAGAACGTGTACGAGAGGACGGTGTGGACGACGACCGCCAGCGGCACGATCAGGATCGCGACGACGCTCATGGCGCGCTCGATTGAGCGCCGCTGGTGCTCGGTGCCCGTCCAGCCGAGTGACAGGACGCCGTACAGGCGGCGGTGCCAGCGGCCCAGCCTGGGATGGTCGCGCAGCGCCGCTGCATCCGGGATCAGCGGCAGCGTGAGCAGGACCAGCGTCGCCAGCATGTAGGTCAGGATGGCGACCATGTCCCAGAAGATCGGCGACTGGAAGTTTGGCCGGACGAACAGCAGCCAGATCCGCTCCGGGTGGCCCAGATGGATGATTGGGAAGAGCGCGCCCACGAGCAGCGTAGCCAGCGCACTCACCTCAGCGATGCGCGTGATCGGGCCGCGCCAAGGCGCATTGGTCAGGCGCAGCACGGCCGAGACCAGCGCGCCGCCGTAGCTGAAGCCGATGAAGGCGACCAGCGTCGCCTCGTACGAGCCCCAGAAGATCTGATCGTTGTAGCCGGTTACCGAGAGGCCGCCGGCAACCAGTTGCAGCCCGTAGGCGCCGGCCCCGGCGAGGGCCAACAGGCCCAGCCCGATGAATAGCAGCCAGAAGCGCCGTCCGGCATCGACCACCGGGCGCAGCGCTGCGCTGTGCAGCTCCTGCTGGGCCGTGGGCGGCGATCCGGTTCGCTGCTCGACCATCCTCAGTAGTCCAGGTCCTGACCGTGCCCGGCGATGTAGTAGACGCGCGGCTTTGTCCCCAGCTCCTCCTTGAGGCGGAAGGCGTCGTTGGTGCGCAGGAACTCGGACAGCACAACCGTCTCGCGTCCGTTCGTGGCGATATCGGTCACGAAGTCGCCGACGTAGATAACTTCCATCGGGCAGGAGGTCACGCAGGCGGGGAAGTCGCCCTCGCGCAGGCGGTGCGCGCAGCTATCGCACTTGCCGACGGTTCCCTGGCGCTGTGGCGCGGTGAACAGCGGCGATGCACTGCGCGCGCCTTCTGGCACCTGGGGCGGCTGCTGCCAGTTGAAGACGCGCACGCCGTATGGACAGGCTGCCATGCACATCCGGCAGCCGATGCAGATCTCCTGGTCGATCACGACGACGCCGTCCGGCTCCTGGTAGGTGGCAACGACCGGGCAGACCTTGGTGCACGGGGGCTCCTCGCACATCTGGCACAGGACGGGCAGCGAAATCGTCTGCCCGCCCGCGCCAGTGACCGTGTAGACCTTGATCCACTCCTGGCCCTCGGGCAGGAAATGCATCTGCTGGCAACCCTTGGTGCACTTGCCGCACCCGTCGCAGCGGCGCAGATCGATGACGAAGGCCCACTGTCGCTTGGCCAGCTCCTCGGCTGTCGCCGAGTCCAGGTCATCGGCTGCGGCAACTCTTGTGAGCGAGGAGAGGCCGACCAGCCCCCCCGCCGCGAGCATGCCGCCCGCTCCCAACAGTCCGGCCGCCTTGACGAATGCCCGCCGGGAAATCTCTCGCGCGTCTTCCACTTCAGCTGGGGCAGCGCGACCTGCCGCCGGTGGCCGTAGCATGAGTGGATCGTGGGCCGCACACGCTGTGCGCACATCCGGCTGCTCCGCGTTTCGGGCGACGGAAATCCGCACTTCCGTTGCGGGACTCCGCAGCCGCCGTGAGATCCGCTCGATGCTAGAGTCGGATGGCGGAGGGTTGTGAAAGACCGGATCCGGCTGTTACTGGCTGAGGATCACGCGCTCGTTCGCGAAGGCACGCGCGAGATCCTCGAGCGCGATCCGATGCTGCGCGTCCTTGGCGAAGCCGAGGATGGCCCGACGGCGATCGCGCTCGCCGAAGAACTCAAGCCGGACATGGTCCTCGTCGATCTCGACCTTCCAATCCTGAACGGCATCGAGGTCATCCGCCGCATCCGCTCTCAGGCGGCACCGCCACTGGCGCTCGTGCTGAGCGCGTATGACGACGAGGATTACGTGATGGCGGCCCTCTCGGCCGGAGCGACCGGGTATCTGCTCAAGACCGCCCACGCGGACGAGCTGATCAGTGCCATCCATGCCGCAGCACGCGGCGAGACCGTCCTGCAGGGGTCCATCGGTCGCGCGCTCGTCGCCCGTGCTCGCAACGAAGGGACGCGCCATGACGTGCTCACTGAGCGCGAGTTGGAGGTGCTCCGGCTCGCCGCGCAGGGCGAGCACACGAAACAGATCGCCGCGCGGCTGTCGGTCAGCGCGCGCACCGTCGAGGCGCACCTGACCGCCATCTTCAACAAGCTCGGCGTGTCGAGCAGGACCGAGGCGATCATGCACGCTGCTGCCCGGGGCTGGATCGACCTGCACCGTCATGGTCCGCAGGCATGACGGTGACCGAGGGCGCGGGGGAGGCCGGCAGGCAGCAGGTGTTGCGACGACCTCGTCGCCCGCCATGGACGGCGCTGACCTCAGCCCTGCGCGAGTGGCGGCCACCTCTCGATCGGCGCGAGTTCTGGGCCGTCCAGCTGCTCGTCTTGCTCATCGCCGGCGGCCATGTGCTTCTGGAAGCAACTGCTCACGAGGTCAACAGCGCCATCTCGTACATTCCCACCTCGCTGTTCCTGGTGCCGGTCGTCTACGCAGCGCTCACCTTCGGCCTGCACGGGTCTCTGCCCACGGCGCTGTGGAGCGGGCTGCTGACCGTGCCCAATCTGCTCATCTATCACCCCGGTGGCGAGCGAATGGCCGAGATTTGGCAGGTCGGTGTGGTGATCCTCGTCGCGGCATTCGTAGGCCAACGGGTCGATCGCGAGAAGCGCGCTCGGCGGGATGCGGAAGAGCGCGAACAGGCGCGTCGCGCGTCAGAGGAGAAGTACCGTGGCATCTTCGATCATGTCGTCGAACCGATCCTCGTCCTGGATTCGGCCGGCGTCGTCGAAAACGCCAACGATGCCGCGGCCCGGCTTTTTGCCACTACTGCGGCCCGGCTGGTCGGACTGCAGATCGCCCAGTTGATCGACATCGACCTCGGCGAGCTCGCGACTGGTCGCAACGAGACTCGCGTCGTCCAGCCATTGACCATCGCCGGCAGCCGCCCGCTCTGGCTGCAGCCAGTCCTCATCCCTCTCGCGGACGACGCCGGAGCGAAGCGGCGAACGCAGTTGATGCTGCGCGACCTGACCCCGGAGCACGAGCGTCAGCAGGAGCTCGAGGCGTACGCCCAACGCACGACCAAGGCACGCGAAGAGGAGCGCGGCCGCATCGCCCGTGAGCTGCACGACGGACCGGTTCAGTCGCTGGTCCTGCTCTGGCGGCGGCTGGATGCGATCGGACAGCTGCCCGATCCCGAGCAGGACAGCGAGCTGCGTGCCGCTCAGCGGGCGGTGCGCGATGCAGCCGATGAGCTGCGTCGTGTGAGCCGGAACCTCAGGCCGTCGATACTCGACGATCTTGGCCTGGTGTCAGCTCTGCGCGCCGAGGTGGCCGCGTTCGGCGAGCGAACCGGAATCGCCACCCGCCTGGCGAGCACAGGCACCGAGCGCCGTCTCGAACCTGGTCGTGAGCTCGGCCTGTTGCGCATCGCGCAGGAGGCGTTGCGCAATATCGAACAGCACGCGGCGGCGACGCAGGCACTGGTGAGGCTGCGCTACGAAACCGGTCGCTTGAGGCTCTCGATAACGGACGATGGCCAAGGCATCATCGAGCGCACGCCGGCAGAGCTGATCGCGGCCAGCAAGCTTGGATTGATAGGAATGCGCGAACAGGCCAGGCTGATCGGCGCCGACATTTCGATTGGACCGGGCGCCCGACGCGGAACCGCGATTTCGCTCAGCCTCGAGGCGTGACCTCATTCACTTTGTGTAGACGCCAGCCGGATCGAGCTCCTCGCGGATCAGCCGTAGCTCGCCGGCGGTCGGCGCCGGTGTCTCCGCCAACGTATCGGCCACTCGCGGCGACCAGCCCATCGCGCCGCGTACCTGGTCCAGGGTCACACGGGGGTGGAGTGCGTCGAGCCGCAGCTCACCGTCGTCGAGGTGGTACACGCCGAGGTCGGTGACCACGACGCGCACCCGCGTACCGACAGACGTCCGGAAGTCGAGCCGCTCGACGAACGAGCGCGGGCTCTGGCGCATGATCACGAACACCGACCGAGCGTTCATCGCGATCTCACAGGCCCCGCCTGATCCGGGCAGTCGTGTCTTCGGCGTCGCGTACTCGCCGATAACGGTCGTGTTGATGTTTGCGTTCCGGTCGATCTGGGCGGCGCCCAGGAAACCGACGTCGATCAGGCCGCCCTGGAGGTAGTAGCCGAACAGCTCGAGCATGCTCGTCACCGCGGT
>CAZXLP010000136.1:0-4395 GCA_964642085.1 uncultured Anaerolineaceae bacterium | reverse complement strand
CGGACAGAATCGCGAAATTATCGGCCGTTAGGAGGTCTACCGGCGTCGGACTCGCCCCTGCCCGCGCCATCGAGCTGAACATCAAGAAGGTGAGCAGAACGATCAGCGTGAAGACCGTCCCCATCACGGCTGAGGCAAACGGACGCTTGGTCCTGGCTTCGACGGCATCCCTCGTCGCGGCGCCGCCTACCATGTCGCGCTCGCCGGCGACGGCCGCCGATTCGTCGTCGCGGACCGTTTCGTCGTGCTGGCTCATGGGGCATTCTCCTTGGACACAGGAGCCGGTCGAGGACGGGCTAAGGCGCCACCGGCCGGTTTTCCGGACATGCGCATGCAGGTCGTCAGCCGGAGATTGTAAACCCACAACGCCGACCCGATGTGCCCTTCCTGTGCCACGTCGACCACGTTGCGTAACGGATTACGCAGGAGGCGTCCCGGACGGTCGGCCGTGACGCCGTTTCTTTCTGAGCCACCACGCGACGGCCAGGAGCGCGACCAGTCCGACGCCCGCTATCGCCAGGACACGCCTGCTCACGAGTGGCGGCACGGGATCCAGACAGGCACGCGGGCGCGCGACCGGGTGCGCGTCATTGAGGTCCGCGGCTGCGGTCGAGACCAGCCTCGCCGCTACCTGGAGTATGGGGAACGTTCCGCGCGGGCCCTCGCTCGTCTGAAGGACCAGGCGCCACTCGCCCGGCGGCACCTCGTATGCGAGCGCCAAGTCGGTGGCGTGACGCTTGACCAGGAAGATCCGATACGTGTGCAGCCGCGCGTCGTTCGTGTAGACGAGCGCGTCCAGGCCGATAAGTGAGCGGCCATCATCGACGAGCGAAGCTTCCAGGAGCGGCGCGAACATGCCGGTCCGGGCGTGGGCGTAGATGTAGGTCGTGCCCGGTCGGCCGGGGTCCTCGAACTCCTCCAGGTATTGAGCAACGTCGCACAACGGGTAGCCCGGCTCGTTGGCTTCCACGGTCAGCTTCTCGGAGACGACGGGCAGGTCGACACCGAGCCCGGGGATGACGACACGTGTGGCCACACCGTCCGCTTCGCGGCCAGGACTCGCGGTGGGCGATGCCGGTGCGACGGCGAGCGCACTGCCGATGGAGAACAGCAATGCGACGACGGCGACGGCGACGGCAGCGAGCGGCCCTTGCCTCGAGATGCCTCGGGAGACTGCGGAAAGACGGTTTGCGCCCGATTCGCAGCAAGTTCTTATGTTCAGACGATGCCCCGTGCGTGGAGATCGGCGCGCGCCGCCGAATCGTACTCGAGCTCGGCCAGGATCTCATCGCTGTGCTCGCCAAGGATCGGAGGGGCCGATCGGATCGTTGCCGGCGTTGCCGACAGCTTGTAGGGCAGGCCGATCTGGCGGATCGGGCCGAGGCGCGGATGGTCGACCACCTGCTCCATCGCGCGCGCCTGTGCCTGTGGCTGGGCGAACGCCTTCACGATGTCGTTGACGCGGCCGCTGGGCACCTCGGCCGCATCGAGCGCGGCCAGCCAATCGTCCGCCGATGCCGACGCGAAGCGGTTGGCAAGCAACGGCCGCAGCTCGGCGCGATTACGCACCCGTGCGTCGTTGTCGGCGAACCGTGCGTCGGTTGTCAGGTGATCCAGGCCAAGAGCGTGGCAGAGGCGCGGCCATTGACGCTCGCTGCCCACGGCCACAGCAATCTCGCCGTCGGCCGTCGCGAACGTTTCGTAAGGCACGATGTTCGGGTGGGCGTTTCCGCGCCGCGCTGGTGAGCGTCCGTCCACGAAGGCGTTCTGGGCCTGATTGATGAGCATCGCGAGCGTCGATTCGAGCAGCGAAACGTCGATTCGCTGGCCGATCCCGGACCGCAGCGCGGCGAGGATCCCGACCGTCCCCAGAAGCCCTGTAACGATGTCGGTTATGGCCACGCCGACCTTGGTCGGCTGACCGCCTTCCTCCTCGGCGAAACCCGTGACCGACATCAACCCGCCCACCGCCTGGGCGATGAAGTCGTAGCCCGGCTTGCCGGCGTCCGGGCCATCGGGGCCGTAGCCGGTGATCGACAGGTGGACGAGCCGCGGGTTCAGTTCTCGGAGGCGGGCCTCGTCGATGCCCACGCGTTTGAGACCTCCCGGCCTGAAGTTTTCGATCAGGACGTCCGACCGACCGACCAGCCGCCACAGGACCTCGACCCCTTCGGGCCGCCGAAGATTGAGGCGCAGGCTGCGCTTGTTGCGGTTGACGGAGAGGAAATAGGCGGCGACGCGGTCGGTAGCGTCGGTGGTCTCAACCCACGGCGGGCCGTAGCCGCGCGTTGCGTCGCCCTCCGGCGGCTCGACCTTGACCACATCGGCGCCCAGATCGGCCAGAACCATCGAGGCGTAGGGACCGGCCAGGACGGTGGACAGCTCGAGCACCCGTACACCGGCCAGCGGCCCCTGCGTTTGCGGGTCGCTCAATTGGTTCCGCTCACGTCAGGGATCGTAGAGTTTTCCTTCGCTGGCCTTCGGCCAGCTACGCGCGAACGCATAATCGGCGGACATGATCGGACCCGAGCTTCTCGCCTTCGCAGCTTCCCTGGGAGCGGGGGCGTTCGGGGCGTTGGTCGGGGTGGGCGGCGGGCTGATCACCGTTCCCCTGCTGGTTGCCCTCGGCGTCGAGGTGCATACCGCCATCGGCGTCAGCCTGCTGGGCGTAATCAGCGTTTCCACCGCCGGATCGGCTTCATATCTGAAGGCTGGATTTGCCAACCGACGCCTCGGGCTGACCCTGCTCGTCGCCACGGCGGCTGGCGGCATGCTCGGCGCATACGCGGCGGGCCTGCTCGACGGTCGGGTTCTCAGCGGTCTGTTCGGCATTGTCCTGGTCCTGGTCGCTGTCCAGATGCTCCGCGCCCGGTCACGGCCGCCGAGTGAGGTCGTCGGTGAGCCTGCGGCCTTTGAGATGGACGCCAGTTATGTCGAGCCGACGACAGGGGAAACGATCGAGTACCGAGCCCGCAACGTCGGTGCAGCCGGCTTCCTCTCGCTCATGGCTGGGGCGATCTCAGGTTTGCTGGGCGTCGGCGGCGGGATCGTCAACGTGCCGACTTTGAACGTCGTAATGCACGTTCCCATCCGCGTCGCCACTGCGACCAGCACCTACATGCTCGGTGCCACGGCGGCGGCCGGCGCCGTCCTGTATCTGAGCCGCGGCCAGATCGACATGATCCTCGCCGCCGCAGTCGTGACAGGCGTGTTCATCGGCGCGACGATCGGCGCCAGGTTTTCGCGCCGCGTGCCCCGCCAGGTCCTGAGCGCCCTGTTTGTGATCGTCGTCGTCGCGGGCGCCGTCCAGATGCTGCTCAGGTTCTTGGCCGCGCCATGAGTGAGCGGGCCCCGGTGTCCTGGACCGTCAGAGCGCTGCAGTCAGGAGCGGCATTCGCGATGGCCCTCTGCTTGAGCGCGATCGTCCTCCACGTAATTGGCAGCGAAACGGCCGAGAACGCCGCGCTCCTAGGGGTGCTGGCGCTGATCGCGACGCCGGCGCTGTCGCTCGTGGCCACGGCGTTCGAGGCTTGGGCACGTGAGCGGCAGACAGCGCTGCTCGCGGTCGTCGTTCTGGGAGTGCTCAGCCTCGCCACGGGCCTGGCGCTGGTGCTCGGCCGCTAGGGCGCCAGAAAAGGCGCCAGAAAAGCGAGCACGGCCCGGGGAGGGGGCCCGGGCCGTGCAATATCGATGCGGGAGCGCCCCGTCACCAGACGCTTCGCATGTGATCAGGTCGCTTTGGAAGACCAACTGTAGTGCTGGCCTGCGCCGCAACCCATTCCGCGCCGTCCAGCGGGGCTTGCAGCTACATAACGCGCGTGGTCAGGCCCCGGGGAGCCCTGCCATCACGGCCTGTTCTGCCAGCCCCACCGGCAGGCGGCCGCTGCCACACAGCCGGTCGTGGAAGTCGCGCAACGCATCCATCGGAATCTCGCTCCGGCGCTCCGTGGCGACTCCGCGCGCCACGAGATACCGGTCGCGAATGCGAAGAATCTCGAGACAGCCGGTCAGGTAGGAAGACGCCTGGGTGGGCCAGGAGCAGTAGCGGCCAACCTCGGCGCGTGCTGTCGGCTCCGTCAACGACGTCTTCGCGATCATGAACTCGACCGCCTCCTCGTAGGTCATCTCGCCCATGTGCAGGCTCGTGTCGACGACGATCCGCGCGGCGCGGAAGATCGTGGCCTCGAGGTGGTAGAGCTCCTGGATCGGATCGGTGAAGAAGCCGCGTTCGCGCATGACCCGCTCGGCGTAGAGAGCCCAACCCTCGCTGAAATAGGGCGTCCCCAGGACGAGGCGCAATCGCGGAGCGTGGATCTTGCTCCAGGTGATGTGCCAGTGATGGCCCGGATACGCCTCGTGCACCGCGGTCGTCGGGATCGCTCCGAACGAGTTCGA
>CAZXLP010000135.1:0-4409 GCA_964642085.1 uncultured Anaerolineaceae bacterium | reverse complement strand
AGAGCCCCCGCATCGGCCGGGGCCGGTGTCGCGGCCGGGAGGTCGGCCCGACTGCCCACCGCTTGGGCACCGGCCGGGCGCGGAGCGCGGCGCGTGGCCCAAGTTACCTTCGGCCGCTTATGGGGCTACGGAACCGATCAGGCTGGCGTTTCTGCTACCCGGGACTCCGAAGGCGCACGGGCTGGCCTGGGACGCTAAGCCAGCACTCCGGGCCGCGGCACGTCATAGACCTGGTCCTGGTCGATCTGACCCGACGCGCGAAGCTGCGCGACAAGCTTCACCACCGCTGGATCCGGTATCGGCGGGTCAGTCCGCCAGCAGAACAGACCGTAGCGGGCGTACGCCTCGGCGTCGGACCAGCCCATGAAGTTCAGCCTCTGACGGACGGGCGGGTTCTGCCACCTGAGTGGCGGCTTGCTGGCGGTCGCCCATCGTGTGACCTCGCGCACCTCGGCAGCGGTCGCGAAGCCCCACTTGACCAGTGCGTCGAGCGGAAGAACGAAGTACGGGTTCGGAACGATGAGCAGGGTGTCCGCCAGGCCGTGCCCCTCGACGAACCACTTCGACGCGATCTCGTTGAGATCCACGACGGAGTCGGCGTACCAGGGCTCGGCTCGGACGAGTTGCGCCTCGCGTCCGTCTGCCTCAGCCCGCGCGACGATGCGATCTGCGGCACCGGCCCACTCCCCCTCAAGGCCCGACCAGTGGGGTGGTGCGCCCGGCCGCGAGACCTCGCGGCGCCCCCAGCCGAAGCCCTTAAGGAGCGCGTACTCGAACCCTGCGCAGGCCGCTGCGAGAACGACGATCACAGGGAGGTCGACGAGCCGGAAGCCGAGCGTCCCGCCGGCCGCCAGGAATGGCCAGGACACGACGATGAGTACGAAGGAAGCCCACCCGATCCAGCCGGCGAGGCTCCGTGGCCGGAGTCGGCGCACCATCGATGGAGTCTAGCCGCCCCGAGCGGCTGGTCGGTCCCGGGCGAATGCGAGAATGCAATCGTGCTTACCCCCTGGTTCATCGTGGTGCGCGGCGAGGATGCCGACCTGGCCGCGATCGGCGAGCTGTGCGCATCCTCGACAGAACACTCCCTGGCCGAGGAGCAGCCGGGCGAGTTGCGTCTGCGATCTTCGACCGTGGCGGCGGCCGCCGGTCACGAGGAGGCGTGGCCGGCCTTGTGCGAGCTGCTGTCCCGGCTGAGTGACACGGCGGCGGCCGCCGCCTACACGCGGCTGCGCCCCACTCCGGGCGCCTTGGGTCGAACTAGGCCCGACGGAGGCACAGACGTCTTCGTTCACCCGGAGACCGCACGCCTCAGACTGCGCGCGCTCCCTCCGACAGTCAGCGTGAACGGCGTCATACCGGTGCCGCTGCAGGAGAGACTGCTCCGCTTGCAGGCGGCCAATGACCACCTTCGGCTGGCGCTGCACTTCCTGAACGCCGACCTGTCCTGGTTCAACCTGTGGAAGGCCTTCGAGGCGATCCGCGACGGTAACCAGGGTGAGAAACACCTCGTCGCAAACGGGTGGGTGAAAGACGCAGAGATACGCCGGTTCACGTCGACGGCCAACAGTTACTCAGCTGTAGGCGACGACGCCCGCCACGCGAAGCTCGGTGCGCCACCACCGTCGAACCCCATGACATTGGAAGTGGCCGACGGTTTCGTCAGGGATCTGCTATCTCGCTGGGTGGCTTCCCTCCAATAGCGAGACTCGATCGCAGGGAGCAACCTGGGCCGCGACGCCGTGGAGCGGGCTGGTCGGGCGGGAGCCCGAGATCGAGCCTCCGGGCGCGGAGCGCGGTCCGCCGCAGCCTACGTCTCTTCGTTCATCCGCCGCTTATCCCCGGCGACGCGTGGAGCACGAGCGACGCTGGCTCGGATGAGCCGGTCGGTAAGCCAGCCGCGGGCTATCGCGGGCGGGCCTGGAGCTCGGCCATCGGAACCCGCGCGGGTCCCACCTCGGATCAGCAACCGAGTGGCTCCGGCGGGCGGGAGCTCGTCATCGCTGCGGAACGCTGACGAGCCGGAGAGCGAGCCCGGTCGCGCGACATCAGCGCAGGTCTCGGAAGAATGCTCGGATGTCCTCGACGAGGCCGCGGGGGTCCTCCATGGCCGCGAAGTGGCCGCCGCGCTCGAAAGGGGTCCATCGCACGACGTTGTTCCAGCGCTCAGCGAGTGGACGAATGACCGGTCCGATCTCGCGAGGGAAGAACGCGATCCCGGTCGGGACCGGCGACACCTGGGGCGGGCTGCCCCACGAGTCAGCGTGGACCGTCTCGTAGTACAGGCGAGCCGACGAGCCGGCGGTGGCGGTCAGCCAGTAGATCGTCACGTCGGTCAGCATGTGGTCACGCGCGACGGCCTGCTCGGGCAATCCGTCGTTGTCGGTCCACTCGGCGAACTTCTCGACGATCCAGGCCAACTGGCCAACGGGCGAATCGGTGAGTCCGTAGGCCAAGGTCTGCGGTCGCGTTTGCTGGATGGCGGCGTAGCCGGAGCCCTCGCGGTCGAAGGTCTCGATCGTCGTGAGGTGGTTCCGCTCGGTGTCGGTGAGGTTCCTGACCTCGTCAGGGCTGGGCGTCGGCAGCGTCAGTGTGTTGAGGTGGACGCCGATGACTCGGTCGGGCGCCAGGAGTCCGAGCCGGCGCGAGATGCCCGAACCCCAATCGCCGCCCTGCGCGCCATAGCGTCGGTAGCCGAGCCGCTCCATGAGTGTGGCCCAGGCGGCCGCCACCCGGCGGTTGTCCCAACCGGGCTCGGTCGTGGGGCCAGAGAAACCGAATCCGGGTATCGACGGGATGACGACATGGAAGGCATCGCGAGGATCGCCATCGTGACCCCGCGGGTCCGCGAGCGGGCCGGCGACCTCGAGGAACTCGGCAATCGAGCCAGGCCAACCGTGCGTGACGATCAGCGGCAGCGCGTGGCGCTCGGGCGAGCGAAGGTGGGCAAAATGGACGCGCGCCCCGTCGATGGTGGTCGTGAACTGCGGCCAGGCGTTCAGCCTCGCCTCCCAGGCGCGCCAGTCATATCGGGTCCGCCAGTCCTCGGCGAGCTCACGGAGATAGTCGAGGGGGACTCCGTATTGCCAACCGACTCCGGGCAGCTCGTCAGGCCAGCGGGTACTGGCCAGAAGCTGTCGCAGGTCCGTCAGCTGTTCGTCTGCCACCTCGATCCGAAAAGGCGCGGGTTCCGTTGCAGCCGCGGTTTGCGAGGTTCCTTCGCCGTTGCTCATCGATGGCCACTCCTCGTTGGTGAGCTCGGGATCTGCTTCTGATTGAGCCACGTAGGGTTGCGACCCATCTGCCGACGATCTCGGGCCCTGCGACTGTGATCCGCTCGTAGATGGCGTGCATCGAGTGTCTCGAGGCTAGACCGCGAGGCGCGTGATCGCGTCGACCGCGAGCCGGAAGACCGCCTCTCGCCCGGTGGCGTGTCCAACCCAGCCGCGGTCGTCCCAGATCTCGCCGGAGAGATCGTCGCCCGCGTAGAGCAGCTGCCCAAAGGCGACGCCGCGGAATTGAGCGACGGCGAAACTGGCGGCGGCTTCCATCTCCACGCATACGCAGCCCTCGGCGACGCGCCGGGCGGCCTTTCCGCGAGTCTCCCGGAAGATGGCATCTGTGGTCCAGGTCTTGCCCCTCACGAACGGGACTTCGCGCTCGGTCAGCGTCGCGAGGATTGCCTCGAGGACGCGCGGTGTCGGTTCGACCTCCCGTGACGCGGGCAGATAGTGGTAGCTCGTGCCTTCATCTCGGATCGCCGCGGTCGGCACGATGACGTGGCCGAGCGTCAGCTCAGGTACAAGGGCCCCGGCGCCACCCACGGCGATGAAGGCTCGTCCGCCCAAGGCGATTAGCTCCTCGAGGAAGCCAGCCGCCAAGGGTGCTCCAACGCCTGGATGCGCAAGCGCGATCGGGACCTCGCGTTCCAACAGGTAGACGTCGTTGGGTCCGATCTCGGATCGCAACCGCACCAACGGTCGTGCTCCGTGCTCACGCACGACCTTCTCAATGACGTCTTGGAAGTAGCAGAGAACCACACGGGGCGGCATCTCGCGCTGTTCGCCATCTCGCGCTGCGATGTATGGGACGCGGGTGGCCTCGATGATCGCCTCGCGCGTCGGGTCGAACTCGAGAATTGGCGCGTTGATGGCGCGCGGGTCGGTCTCGCCCTCGAACCGCCCGCTCACATCCTCATCCCCGGTCAGTATGCGCGAGCGAACACGGCCGTCTCCGAAGCCAGCGCGCCACAGCGGGCACAGGCGGTCGGGGGTTCAAGCTCCTCGAGGGCCGCGGGAGCCGCCATTGGTCGCGGATACGGTTGCGAAGCCCCGTTCGCTTTGCCAGATAGATCCGTTCTGACTGATCCTTGTTCACACTCACAGCTGGTAGCCGTAATAGAACGCGCG
>CAZXLP010000134.1:0-4428 GCA_964642085.1 uncultured Anaerolineaceae bacterium | reverse complement strand
CGGATAGACTTCCTCCGGTGTTGAGGAGAGGGAAGGACCGCGCGTCGGTCCTGGTTCTGTTTGACGTCGACCGCTCTGCCGTAGAGGCGGCTCGGCGCGATCCGCGCGCATTCGAAGCGCTTTATCGGAAGTACTTGGCCCAGGTGTACAACTTCGCGTTTTACGAGCTTCGTAACCCGCATGCCGCCGAGGACCTCACCGCGCAGGTCTTCATGCGCGCACTCGCCGGCCTGCCCGGCTTCCGTGAGCAGAGCGAGCCGCCGGGCAGCAGTTTCCGCGTCTGGCTCTTCCAGATCTGCCGCAACGCCGTGTCCAACGAACGCCGTCGCGTTCGCCGCCACCCTGATTCGCCGCTCGATCTCGCGCTCGAGATCCCGTCGACCGACGACGTACAGGCTGCGGCTCTGGAGCGCGATCAACTCGACCGGGCCTGGAAGGTCATCGCCCGGCTGCCCGACGAGCGACGGCAGGCACTGGTGTTGCGTTTCGTAGAGGAGATGAGCACGCGCGAGATCGGCGAGGTGCTGGGTCGGTCGGAGGGAGCAACGCGGGTGCTGATCCACCGCGCTCTCCAGGCCGTCGCACGCCAACTCGGACGCGGCTCGGATGCTCCCCGACACTGACGACGCGGCCATCCAGGCCGACGCGTATATCGATGCCCTGCTAACCGGTCACGCGCGGTCGCCGGTGGCGGTGGCCGGTGGCGTCCATGGTCCGCTGGGCCGGCAACCGGGCGTCCGCGACACGATCCGCCTGCTCGAGAGAGGCCTTCCCCGCTTCCATCCCTCCTTTCTGTTCGAGCAGTGGCTGGCCGACCAGCTTCGCCGGCAATCCGGAGGCGGTGGTGACGGCGATAGCACCGGCCGGATCGTGCCCATAGCGATCATTCGGGCACCGGCGTCAGCGGCTGCGCGGCTGCCCGACAGGCGCTTGCTGGTCGGCGGCGCCATTGCATCGGGCGTATCGATCGCTGGCGCGGCGATGCTCGCCTGGCGACGGAATCGCAACTGATGCCGATCAAGTTGCCATTCGGCGGTCGCCGCCAGTCGCATCCCACCGATCTGTGGACGCGCTGCCCCGACTGCCAGGAGATGCTCTACAACAAGCAGCTCGACAAGAGCCAACGCATCTGCCCACGCTGCGGCCACCACTTTCGGCTCCGCGTCGACGCGCGAATTGCACAGCTGCTCGACCGCGATTCGTTCCGCGAGCAGGATGCGGGCCTGGAGTCGGTTGACATGCTCGGGTTCGTGGACCAGAAGCCCTACCCTGAGCGGCTGGAGGCCGCGCGCGTGAGCACCGGCGTCCGCGACGCGGCCGTCTGGGGCACGGGCACGATCTCGGGTACGAAGGTCGCGATCTGCGTCATGGACTTCGCCTTTATGGGCGGCTCGATGGGCACTGTCGTCGGCGAGAAGATCACCCGCGGGGCCGAGCACGCGCTGGCTGAGCGGCTGCCTCTGATCATCGTCTCGGCCTCGGGCGGTGCACGGATGCAGGAAGGCACCCTGTCGCTGATGCAGCTGGCCAAGACTGTCGCGGCGCTCGGGCGGCTGGCCGATGCCGGCGTGCCGTACATCAGCCTGATGACCGACCCCACCACGGGCGGCGTGTTTGCCTCGTTCGCCGCCCTGGGCGACGTGAATATCGCCGAGCCCAAGGCGCTGATCGGCTTTGCCGGCGCCCGAGTCGCGGCAGGAACGATCTCCGAGGAACTGCCCGAAGGCTTCCAGCGCGCCGAGTTCCTGTTCGAGCACGGGTTCGTGGACCTGGTCGTGCCGCGGTCGAAGCTGCGCGAAACCTTCGTCGGGCTGCTGCGCTACATGCGGCCTGCAACCATGTCCGACAAGGGCAGCGGCAACGGCAACTCGCCGATTGGCCGGTCGCTCGGCTACCTCGAAACGCTGACCGGACGCGACGCGCGTGATTCGCGCGAGTCGAGCGGTTCCCGGGAGATGTCCCGTGGCTGAGCAGGTTGCCGAGCAGGTGGCCGAGCAGGTTGCTGAGCAGCCGGCCGTCGCCGTACCGGTGGGCGACCAACGCGCCACCGCGACAGACCAACCCGCCGTGCCGGTTGACCAGGACGAGCTTCGTGACGCCGTCTGGGCGCGCGTTCAGATGGCCCGCAACGTCAACCGACCACACACGCTGGAGCTGGTGCGCGCGATGGCGACGGACGTTGTCGAGCTCCACGGTGACCGGCTGTACCGCGACGACCCTGCCATCGTCGGCGGTTTCTGCCGGATCGACGGCCGGCGCGCCGTGTTCGTCGGCCACCAGAAGGGCAGCGAGGTCAATGAGAACGTCCGCCGCAACTTCGGTATGCCCCATCCCGAGGGTTACCGCAAGGCGATTCGCCTCTACCGACTCGCGGAGCGGTTGCAGCTTCCCGTCGTCACGTTCATAGACACGCCGGGTGCGTTCCCTGGCCCAGCGTCCGAGGAACGGGGAGTGGCCGAAGCAATCGCGCGGTCGATCCAGGTGATGGCCGGGTTGCGCACGCCGATCGTCAGCGTGATCACCGGTGAGGGCGGTTCGGGCGGGGCACTGGCGCTCGCCGTGGGCGACGTCGTGATTGCCCTGGAGAACTCGATCTACTCGGTCATCAGCCCGGAGGGCGCAGCGAGCATCCTGTGGCGCTCGCCGGAGTACGCCCAACAGGCGGCGGTCGCGATGCGCCTCACCGCCGTCGAGCAGCTGGCCCTGCGCGTGATCGACGAGGTCGTACCCGAACCGGCGGGCGGCGCCCATGAGCACCCGGCCGAGACCGCGCGCAACCTGCGCTCCCGCATTGCCTACCATCTCGACGCCCTCGCCGGGCGCGATCGACGGGTGCTGGTTGAGGCGCGCTACGCCCGCTACCGGCGCATGGGCGAGTTCGCCACGGTCACATCAGCCGGCGAGACACGGCCGGAGCGCGGCGGGTGGGCTGAACGGATCAGGCACTTCCTCGAGAGTGGCCGCGCGGCGCTGGTCGGCGGCGAGGGTGCCGGACCGCTGCCCACGGTCGATGACGAGTCCGACCTGCCGCTCCGCGAGGACGTCTGAAATTGGCCGACCAGGAGCGACCGCCGATGGATGACGACGCGCGCCGAACGATCGCCCGACTGGCCGCGGACACGCTGCCGCGGCTCATCGAGCGAATGACCAGGAGCCAGCTGGGCGAGCTCGAGGTGCGCGAGGACGGCTGGCGGATTCGCCTCCGCCGACCCGTCGCAATGGCCGAAGCCGACACCTCTCCAGGTCGAGCCACGACGGACCGCCCGCGCGCGCCCGGCGCAGGCTCGGCAACGGGGGCCCACGCCGAGCGCATCTCGTCGGCCCGGTCTGGTCAGTCCACGAGACCGGAACCGACTCGGGGCACGGTGACCTCTCCCGCCGTGGGCTACTTCATTGCCCGCGACGGCGTCTCGAACGGCCTCAAGGTGGCGAGCGGCGACGTGCTCGGCCACGTCGACGTGCTCGGCGTCCGCCAGGAGGTCGTGGCGCCGATGGATGGCGTCGTCGGTGGGCTTGAAGTCGAGTCGGGCCAGGCAATCGAATACGGCCAGCGCATCGCGCGCGTCGAAGCCAATGTTCAGTAGGGTCCTGATCGCCAACCGAGGCGAGATCGCGTTGCGGATCGTTCGCACGTGCCGACGGATGGGCATCGCCCCAGTGGTCGCCTACAGCGAGGCAGACCGCGATACGCGCGCGGTGCAACTCGCCGACGAGGCCATCTGCGTAGGCCCGCCCGAGTCGCGCCGCAGCTACCTGTCCGCGCCCTCGCTGCTCTCCGCCGCGCTGGTGACGGGATGCGAGGCGATCCATCCCGGTTACGGGTTCCTGTCCGAGGACGACACGTTCGCGGAGATGACGCGTGCCCACGGCCTGGCCTTCATCGGGCCGCCGCCCGAGGTGCTCGAGCGCTTCGCCTCGAAGGCCGGGACGCGGACGCTGCTGGCCAGGCACGGTCTGCCTACGATCCCTGGCTCGGGCATGCTCCGCGACGACGGGCAGGCACTCTCAGAGGCCGAGCGAATCGGCTACCCGGTGATGATCAAGCCGTCGGCCGGCGGTGGCGGTAAGGGCATGCGCATGGTCCGTTCGCCGCGCGAGCTGCAGCAGGCGATCACGGTCTGTCGGTCCGAGGCGCAGGCCGCCTTCGGCGACGATTCGCTGTACCTCGAGAAGTGGCTCGAGGAGAACCGGCATGTCGAGGTCCAGGTCATCGTCGACCGCTACGGCAACGGAGTACACGTCGGCGAGCGCGACTGCTCGGTCCAGCGCCGGCACCAGAAGATCGTGGAGGAGGGGCCCAGCCCGGCGCTCGACGAAGGCCGGCGCGAGGCGCTGGCTGAGAGCGCGATCCGGGCGGTGGTTGCCGCCGGCTACGAGAACCTGGGCACGCTCGAGTTCCTCCTCGACCGCGAAGGCAATTACTTCTTC
>CAZXLP010000133.1:0-4442 GCA_964642085.1 uncultured Anaerolineaceae bacterium | reverse complement strand
AACACCGTTTCGGTCATCGACGTGAAGTCGCTCAAGGTGCTCAAGAACGTTCCGGCCGGACGGTCTCCGAACGGAATATCCGTGGCGCCAGGATTTCCGGTCTCCAGAGGTGCCATGGCTAATGACCCGCAGGACCGCTCCGATGCGCTGCTGGCCACAGGATGACGGAGCAATCCCTGCTCGCGGTGAATGCCGGCAGCTCGTCAGTCCGCCTGGATCTTTTTTCGGGGCTCCGCCGCGTGAAGCAGTCGCACCTGAGGGGCGAGGACATCGATGCGGCGGCTGCCCTGCGAGCCTTTGCCGAAGGGGCGCCGAGAGTGTTTGTGGTGGCGCACCGGGTGGTGCACGGCGGACCGCGTCTGCGGGCGACCTGCATCGTAAGCGAAGAGGTGGAATTGGAAATTCGCCGGGCCGCGCGCCTCGCGCCGCTGCACAATCCGCTCGCGTTGCGCTGGATGGATGCATCGCGGCAGGTATTCGGCGCTGGCGCTTTACAGGTGGCGGCATTCGACACCGCGTTCTACGTGAATCTGCCCGACGTGAGCCGCCGATACGCGCTGCCGAAAGCGTTGGCCGAGCGCCATGGCGCACGCCGGGTTGGTTTTCATGGGCTCGCGCACGCCGCCATGCTGCAACGCTGGCAGGCAGGCGCAGGACAGCGCTCCGGGGCGCGCGTTATTTCGTTGCAGCTGGGCGCGGGATGCTCCATCACTGCGAGCCGCGGCGGCGAGGCGGTCGATACCTCGATGGGCTTTTCGCCGGCCGAGGGGCTCGTGATGGCGACGCGCTGCGGCGACCTTGATCCCGGCCTGGTGACTTACCTGCAGGCGCAGGAGCAGATGACCCCGGCGCAGATGGAGGACCTGCTGAACCGCGGCTCCGGCCTCCTGGGAATGGCCGGAGACGCCGACATGCAACGCCTTCTCGCGCGTACTGATCCCGATGCGCGTGCGGCGCTGGACCTTTACTGCTACCGAGCGCGCAAATACGTCGGTGCGTACCTTGCGGCCCTCGGGGGTGCCGACGCGATTCTGTTCGGAGGCGGGGTGGGCGAGAACGCTCCGCAGATCAGGGCTCGCATTCTGCGCGGCATGCAGTGGTGCGGCATCGAGCTGGACGAGGACGCCAATGGAACTGCGCGAACCGCTGAGAACCAAGCGCGCATCAGCACTGGCGAGAGCGGCATCGAAGTGTGGGTCATTCCCGTCGATGAGGCACAGATCATCGCCGCCCAGGTGCGCGAGCTCTTGAAGACCGAAGCCGATCATGAATGACCCCATAAGCCCAGAGGAGCTGAATGCCCTCCACGCCTATTGGCGGGCAGCGAATTACCTTTCGGTGGGTCAGATCTACCTTCGCGACAATCCGCTGCTGCGGGAAAAGCTGACCTTGCAGCACGTAAAACCAAGGCTGCTCGGGCACTGGGGGACCACGCCGGGGCTGAACTTCATGTACGTGCACCTGAACCGCGTGATCCGAAAGCAGGGCCTGAGCGCGATGTTCGTCGCCGGTCCGGGTCACGGCGGACCCGCGCTCGCGGCGAATACCTGGCTGGAAGGAACCTACAGCGAGCTCTATCCGGAGGTTTCGCAGGATGCGCAGGGCATGAAGCGCCTGTTCCGGCAGTTTTCCTATCCGGGCGGAATCGGCAGCCACGCCACGCCGGAAATCCCCGGTTCGATTCACGAGGGCGGCGAGCTCGGTTATTCCCTCTCGCACGCCTTCGGCGCGGCCTTCGACAACCCGGATCTTCTCGTCTGCTGCGCGGTAGGCGACGGCGAGGCCGAGACCGGCCCGCTGGCCGCCGCCTGGCATTCCAACAAGTTCCTGAATCCCGCGCGCGATGGCGCGGTGTTGCCGCTGCTGCACCTGAACGGTTACAAGATCGCCAATCCCGCCATCCTCGCGCGCATTCCCCGGGCGGAGCTCGAAAGCCTGCTCTGCGGGTATGGCTACAAGCCGCATTTCGTAGAGGGGGAGGAGCCGCTGCCGATGCATCAGGCGATGGCCGCCACGCTCGACACGGTGATCGGCGAGATCCGCGACATTCAACGCGCCGCGCGCGCCGGAAAAGCGGGCGCGCGTGCGCGCTGGCCGATGATCGTGCTGCACAGCCCGAAGGGATGGACCGGGCCGAAAGAAGTCGACGGCAAGAGGACTGAAGGGTCCTGGCGCTCTCATCAGGTGCCGTTCGGCGACCTGGGAAAGCCCGGGCACCTTGCGCTTCTCGAGGAGTGGCTGCAGAGCTACCGGCCACGGGAGCTGTTCGACGAGAGCGGCACCCCGCGGCCCGCGCTCAAAGCGCTGGCGCCCGAGGGAAACGCCCGCATGGGTGCAAATCCGCACGCGAACGGCGGCCTGCTGCTGAAGGATCTGCGGCTGCCTGATTTCCGCGGGTACGCGGTGCAGGTGCCGAAGCCCGGCGCCGCGGCGGCCGAGCCTACGCGGGTGATGGGGCAAATGCTTCGCGACGTCATGAAGCTCAACCAGGCGGCAGCGAATTTCAGGGTGGTCGGGCCCGATGAGACCGTTTCCAACCGCCTCGACGCGCTGTTCGAGGTTACCGACCGCGTATGGGTCGCGGAGCGCCTGGACGGGGACGAGCACCTCTCCCGCGACGGCCGGGTCATGGAAATCCTCTCGGAGCACACCTGCCAGGGCTGGCTGGAGGGCTATCTCCTCACAGGGCGCCACGGCTTTTTCTCCTGCTACGAGGCCTTCATTCACATCATCGACTCGATGTTCAACCAGCACGCCAAGTGGCTCGACTTCAGCCGCAGAATTCCGTGGCGGCGGCCGGTGGCCTCGCTCAATATCCTCCTCACCTCGCACGTCTGGCGGCAGGACCATAACGGTTTCTCGCACCAGGATCCGGGCTTCATCGACCTCGTGTGCAACAAGAAGGCCGATATCGTCCGGGTCTATCTGCCGCCGGACGCGAACTCGCTTCTCTGCGTGACGGACAAGTGCCTGCGTTCACGCCACCAGGTAAACGTCATCGTCGCCGGCAAGAACGAGCAGCCGCAATGGCTCGACATGGACGCGGCCATCAAGCACTGCACCGCCGGTGCCGGCATCTTCGAATGGGCGAGCAGCGATCGGGGAGAGGAGCCTGACGTGGTGATGGCCTGTGCAGGCGACGTGCCGACGCTCGAGACTCTGGCCGCAGTGCAGCTGCTGCGCGAGCAGCTTCCGGATCTTAAAGTCAGAGTGGTCAATATCGTCGACCTGATGACCCTGCAGCCACGCGAGGTGCATCCGCAGGGGCTAAGCGACCGCGACTTCGACGCACTGTTCACTCGCGACAAGCCGGTCATCTTCGCGTACCACGGCTATCCCTGGCTCATCCATCGCCTGACCTACCGGCGCACCAATCACCAGAACCTCCATGTGCGCGGCTACAAGGAGGAGGGCACGACCACCACGCCATTCGACATGGCGGTGCTGAACGACATGGACCGCTTCCACCTCGTCATGGAGGTGGCCGATCGTGTCCCGGAGGCGGCGCCGAAGGCCGCTTACGTGAAGCAGCTCATGCGCGACAAGCGGGTCGAGCACCGGGAGCACATCGTGCGCCACGGCGAAGACCTGCCCGAAGTGCGCGACTGGGCATGGCGGCTGTGAATGTGCTTTTCCGCATCCGCGAGCTTCGTCGCCGGGACAGCCTTGCTGGCCGTCGGCGCCCTCACCGTAAGGAAAGCGCGGCGCAAGGCCGAGCTGCCCTTGGCGGCGATTCCGATTCTTTTCGGCGTGCAGCAGCTCATCGAAGGCGTGATCTGGCTGACCTTCCAGTTCGATTCTCCGCTGCTCAATCCAGTCATGACCTTCGCCTATTCCCTGTTCTCGCACGTCCTGTGGCCGCTCTATGTGCCGTTCGCGGTCCTGCTGCTCGAGCCGGTGCGCTGGCGCAGGAAGGCGCTGCTTGCCTTCCTCGCGGCCGGCGCCGCAGCGGGGCTCTACCTGCTGGTCACCATGTTCCGCTTTCCGATCGTGTCCAGGGCGGTCGGTGGCCACATCGAATACGCCTCGCCCCATTTCCACTTCGTGGCGGTGATGACGGGTTATCTGGCAGGGACGTGCATCAGCATGCTGTTTTCGAGTCACAAGGCGGTCAAGCTCTTTGGACTCGCGGCCTTGCTGTCGTTCGTGGCGTCCTATGCGATCTATACGCAGTGGTTCTTCTCCGTCTGGTGCTTCTTCGCCGCCGTACTGAGCGCAATCGTTTTCCTGCACTTCACCGGCAGGTTTTCTTCATCGAAGGAGGCCACGAATGGAATGGCGCTCTGAGTCCAGAGGGACGGCGCCCTCGGATGTTCGCCCTAAGTGCGATACCAGACAGATCGGATTGCGCGTTCCGCGCACGTTCATGGTGGTCTAGATCGAGAATTGCGCAGTTGCCATAACGAGGTTGGTGCTACCTCGAAAACAAATGCACTTGGCAC
>CAZXLP010000132.1:0-4471 GCA_964642085.1 uncultured Anaerolineaceae bacterium | reverse complement strand
ATCGTCGCCTCAACGAGCACGCTCCAACTGACCAGCGTCGATGGGGGCCCGAGTCCGACCAGCAGGATGATGATCACGCCGGCCGGTGCGAGAGCGACCGCGAGGGCGATGTTTCCGAATGGAATCAGGTCGGACGTGTCGAAGACGTTGATCCGGAGCGGCTCGCGGGAGAGCTGTCCGAGGGCCCGCGCAAGGCGAGCGGCGATGTAGATCAGCCTGAGGAACGCCCAGCCGATGACTGTGTACGCGAGCAGGACAACGATCGCAGGGATCGGCTCGGCGGGAAGACCGCGGCGCAGCCTTGTGACCGGATCGTCCATGAGCAGGTCCGTTCCCAGGCCGACAAAGAGGACCAGCGTGATCAACGCGGACGTGATCAGCAGGACGAGGTCAACCGCCGCGCTCGGGTGCTTGACGCGCTCCTCATAACGGCGAAAGGCCGCGGGCTCGATATCGACGACGTGCTCGACCGCGGCCAGCGATCCGTGCGCGGTCCTAATGAGCACCGCCGCCATGACGAGCGTGTAGAGGACCAGTGCAATGACGGTCCACCGTTGAATAAGGACCGTCGGCGGCAATAGCTGCAGCGGCGGGCTGTCGGTCATGTCCTCAACCAGCTGGCCGGCAGCAACAAGGACGACAGCCAGGATGGTTGCGATCGGATAGGCAACGCCGCGCAGCCGCTCACCGAACGAGCCCAGCGCGGAGGTCATGGAGCTCGCTGACAGGGGGCGGCCATCGGTCCGAGCTCCAGCACGCGGTTCGCGGGTAGACTTCATCGAGACCCCACTAGCAACCGAGATTCTAGCCTCGGCAGGGACGGCAGAGGCGGCTCCACGTGTCGGCGGGTGCGCGCATTGACAGGGCGTCGGGCGTAGACGATGCTCCGCCCGAGTTCGACGCTGGCCCGTCACGTGGGAATTGGATGCCGTGAACCACATTCCCGAAATGGATGCAGAGGGCGTCTCGGCTGCATACGAGATTCGCGTGCGCGCCGTTCTGGGCGGTGAGCTTCCGGACGAGCTGCGCCTGCGCGATCGGCTCGACCCACAGCACTGGGCGCTCGAATGGAACCTTGCCCGGTGGCTTGGTCAGGCCTACGGCCTGGAACCTCGACTGAGCGCCGAGATCTGTCTCAGCAACGTTCTCGGCTTGGCTTCGATAAGGCTGCGCGACGATCTGGAGGACGGCGAGCTGTCCGCACCGACCAGGGCGCTGTCGGCCGCTCAAACGAGCGACAGGCTGTACGAGGAAGCACTGCTGGTCTACCGACGGACATTCGATCCAGAGTCGGTGTTCTGGACGTACCTGCACCAACGGATGGATGAGTGGCGCGCCGCAACCGTCGACGGTGGGTCGCCCGGGCAGCTGGCGGGTCGCGGCGCGCCGTTGAAGGTCTCCGCGTTCGCCGTCTGCCTGCTGGCAGAACGTCAGGATCAGTTCCCGGTAATCGATCGGTGTCTCGATCACGCGCTCGCGGGGATGGTGCGCTACGACCACCTGGTCGACTGGCGCGACGACCTGGCGGCGGGACGCTGGAACGCTTTCGTCGCGGCATCGACCGAGGCGCGGAAGGGCGCTCGTGCCAGCGGGCCGGACGTGCAGGTGACGATGATGACGACCGATGTCATCCCGGCCTATTTCGCCCTGATCGTCGAGGAGCTCAATCGTGCAGCGACGCTCGCAGCGGGTGCCGGCGTGCACGGTCTGGCGAGCCATCTGACACAGACCGCCAGGGATCTCGAAGAGCAGGGCGTTGGGCTGGCAGACAGATATCGAGAGATCTCAGAGCGGGCGCAGCACCTTGTGTTCGGCATTCAGCCACGGTTGGCTGCATAGCAATTCTCGAGGAGGAAGGAATGAACGACGACAACAGCGCGATGAACGGCGACAACATGGGTTCGATGGGCGGGGGAACCAATGACCGAGGAACGGAGGAGGTCTACGACTCGCTGACCGAGCGCGAGCTCGCCTTCAAGCTACTGGCCGCCCATGCCCTCGTCGACAGGGACTTCTATTTCTTCCTGCGCAAGGACCCACAGGCGGCGGCCGCATCCTTGCACATTGCGCTCGAGGAAAGTGACTATGAGTACATCAGGGGCGTCACTACTGAAAACGGTGCCGGGGTCGAATGGGAGCGCTTCGATAAGTACGCGGATGAGATTCGTGAAGGCCTGCACTCCGAGACTGTCGTTCGGTCTCTCTGGTAGGCGTCCGCCCGCGCGGCCCTTAGCGGCGGGACTTGATCAGGCGCCCGCGGCGCGTTAGGGCGCGGCTGGAAAGGGCCGCCACGCCCATCGCCACGAGAGCGCGCTCGCTGGGCGGCAGTGGCCGCACGATGGCCAGGAACTCCTCGGCGCGCGCGCCGTCGATGCGCGCCAGGAGGCTGCGGCCCTCGGCGGTCACCTCGAGCGTGCGCTGCCGACGATCGGCGACCTCCTCGTGTCGTCGAACCAGGCCGCGTTCCTCAAGGCCGGAAACCAGCCGGCTCGTCGCCGAAGGCGAGCGCCCGATCTGCTCGGCGAGGTCCGCGACGGTGAGCGTCTCCATGCCGTCCATGGCATAGAGCGCGGCCAGCTGCGAGAAGCCGAAGCCGAGCTTGCCCAGTTGTGCCGAGAAGCCGATCACGAGGTCGCGCCACAGCGCTCGGCCCATCGCTATCCGGTCGGAGAGCAGTCGCGGGTTCTGGATCTGGTCGCGCGCGGCTATGACGGCCGGGCTCAGGTTTTTGTCGTCCAGATCGGTCATCGGCATGTCGGATGGTAGGTCGATGGCGAGAAGCGTGCACTATTGCAGCTAATCGGGCGGTCGAGCATCCGGTCGCTGATACCTTGGCCTGACTCGTGTCCCACATTGCCTTTGTCTTCCCTGGCCAGGGGTCGCAGTACGTCGGCATGGGCCAGGCGCTCTCCGAGGCGTCCCCCGCCGCTGCGGCCGTGTTTCGCGCTGCCGACGAGGCGCTCGGCGAATCGCTATCGGCGCTGTGTTTCGAAGGCCCTCAGGAGCAGCTCGACCAGACGGTCAACTCGCAGCCGGCCATCCTTGCGACGTCGATCGCCTATCTGCAGGCGCTCGAGGAAGCAACCGGTGGCGCGCGCCTGGTGCCGGCCTTCTGCGCCGGTCATTCGATGGGCCAGTACAGCGCCATGGTCGCCGCGGGTGTTCTGACGCTGACCGACGGGCTGCGCCTGGTGCGCGAGCGCGGTCGCCAGATGCAGGCTTCGTCCACAGACGGGGCGATGGCCGCGATCATCGGTTTGCCTGACGAGCGGCTTGATGATCTCGAGGCGGCCGGCCTGACGCGCGGCGTTTTCACGATCGCGAACCGCAACTCACCTGGGCAGGTCGTGGTCAGCGGCGAGCGCGCCGCGGTTGAGGCCGCGGCCGAGCGCGCGCGGGAGCTCGGCGCCAAGCGGGCCATCATGCTGCCGGTAAGCGTCGCCGCGCACTCCCCGCTGATGAGCCGCGCCGCGCAGAACATGCGCGAAATACTGGCCACGGTCGAATTTGCCGATCCAGACGCACCGCTGCTGGCCAACGCCGACGCGCGGTTCCTCGAGGACGGCGAATCGTGCCGAGCCGAGCTGGTCGACCACCTCACGCGTGGCGTCGACTGGATCGCCGCCGTTGAGCGCATGATCGCGGCCGGCGTGACTCAATTCATCGAAATTGGTCCGGGCAAAGTCCTGACCGCCCTCATAAAGCGCATCGCACCGGAGGCAGAGGGGTTCGCGCTCGACGATCAGGCGGCGCCCGGTCGACTGGCCACGCCCGCATTCCCCGACCCGGCAGCCAACGTCACAGGAGCACTTACCTAGCCATGCGTCGCCCAGATTTCTCACGCCGGGTCGCCGTCACAGGACTCGGCATCATCAGCCCCATCGGCCAGGACAAGGACACTGTCTGGGACAACCTCGTCCACGGTAGGTCGGGCCTCAAGAAGATCACGCGTTTCGACCCGTCGCCATACGAGGCGCAGGTTGCAGGCGAGATCAACGACTTCGACGGCACGCAGTGGATGGACTTCAAGGCCATCAGGCGTACCGACCGCAATGTGGTCATGGGCGTTGCGTCGGCGAAGCAGGCGCTGGCCGACTCCGGCCTGGAGATCACCGAGGCCAATCGCGACGACATCGGCGTGATCTTCGGATCCGGCGGCGGCGGGCCGCTGCTCATGATGGACAACATCGAGAACTGGCACACCAAGGGCGCCCGAACGGTCAGCCCGTTCTTCATCGCCAACATGCTGCCCGACACGGCGTCGGGCCAGATCGCCATCGACACCGGCATCCGTGGCTCGAACATGTGTGTCGTCACGGCCTGCTCGACAGGAACGCACAACATCGGCGAGGCGGCCGAGGGCATCCGCCGCGGCGACTACATTGCCGCGCTGACCGGCGCGACCGAGAACCCCCTCCATGAACTGGTGCACATCGGCTTCTCGAACATGCGCGGCATGGGCCTGCCGCGG
>CAZXLP010000131.1:0-4483 GCA_964642085.1 uncultured Anaerolineaceae bacterium | reverse complement strand
GACGGGATCGTCTGTGGGTCAGCTACGCGACAGCGCTCGATCAACTCGGCTGCTGTGACGTGTCCCTTCGAGTCGGCCAGAACGCTCAACAGCAGGCGTCGTTGCGGCGTCCAGCGGAGCCCGCGTGCGTGCAGCCGGTCGCGCGCGGACGACCAGGCGTCGAGCATTCGAGAGCGGGCAATCCCTGTGCTCACAGTGACGAAGATACCACGTGTAATGCGCACTCACGCAGTTGCAACAGCATGCAACAATGACCGCGTGCCGGAAGCCGACGGCGGCGTAGTCGCCCTTCTCATCGCCGCCCTCGTGCTCGGGTTGCGGCACGGCTTCGACTGGGATCACCTCGCCGCGATCACCGATATCACCAGCACAACCGGCGCCGCGCAGGCTGCAGAGCACGAGCACGCCTCCGAGCACGAGCATCCGGCCGCGCACGATCACGAGCACGGCGGCGCGGAGGAAACGTCGGCGCACGAAGAGGCCGAACACGAGCCGCACGAACCACCGTCACCACTCGAACCGGCCACGCCGAGGCGGTTGCTTCAGCTGGAGCGCCAACCGGTGGTCCTGGGCACCCTCTATGCGCTCGGCCACGCACTCGTGGTCGGGATCCTCGGTGGCGCCGCGCTAATGCTCGGGGCGCAATTGCCGCCCTGGATTGACCCGCTGATGGGGCGGGTGGTCGGGCTGACACTGGTGCTGCTCGGGATCTGGGTGTTCGTGTCGCTCTACAACTACGTCCGCCATGGCGCGGAATTTCGGCTGCGCAGTCGCTGGATGATCGTGTTTGATGGCGTGCGCTACGGGTGGCGGCGCTTCCAGGCCTGGCTCCACGGCCATGAGCACGTCGAGCCGCTCGAGATGAGCTCGTACGGGCCGCGCACCGCGTTCGGCGTCGGGATGATCCACGGCATAGGTGCCGAGACGGCGACGCAGGTCCTTTTGATTACCGCCATCGGTGGTGCGGCAGACCTGGGCCTTGGCATCCCGATGATGCTCGCTTTCATCGTTGGCCTTGTGATCACAAACACGCTGATCGTGGTCATCTCGGCTTCGGGCTTCCTAGCCAGCCAGGCGCGCCGCCGGCTCTACATCGCGATCGGGCTGGTGGCAGGCGTGTTCAGCCTGGTGGTCGGGGCGGCATTCCTGATCGGACGGGAGGATCTCCTGCCCAACCTCGAGCATCTATTCGGGTGACCCGGGACTTTCAGTCAACTTGACTCGCCCCTGAGCGAGGACGCAAAGTTGGCCGCGGAGGGATCGATGCCGTGCTCAAGCTGAAGAACCTATCGCTTGCCGTTGTCTTTGGGCTGAGTGCCGTCCTGGTCGTCGGCGGAACGGCTGGCCAGGTCGCGCTCGCCGCAGAATTGCCGGCGCCCGACTGCCGATACGACGACGTCCTGACCCGCTACACGCTCTACCCCGACTCACGAAAGACATTGGTCGACACGATCTACGCGTTGCCGCGCACCTACATGCCGCCGCCGCGGCTGATCTCGACCGAGAACGCGGGTTTGAACGGCGGCGAGATGGTCAGGAGGTTCGTCGTCGCCGATCTTGCCGCTCTGGGCCGCGCCGCGATGAAGGCCGGCACACCGTTGCGCGTCGTCTCGGCCTATCGAAGCTATAAGCAGCAGCGGTACCTGTACGAGCGTGAGGTCCGCAACAAGGGGCTCGAGGCGGGCAGGCTTCTCGTTGCGCGGCCGGGCCACTCAGAACACCACCTGGGTACGGCGCTCGATTTCGCCGGCACGACGGACCCCAAACCGGCCTGGAAGTACGAAGACTGGGCCGATTCCCCGGCGGGTGCGTGGCTGAAGGCGAACGCGTGGCGGTATGGGTTCCTGATGAGCTACCCAGACGGCTACCAGGAAGAGACCTGCTACCAGTACGAGCCCTGGCACTACCGCTACGTCGGCCGCGAGATGGCCGCCGACGTCAGGGCCACCGGCCTGACGCTACGCGAGTACCTCTGGAAGAACTACCACTAGGGCGCGAACCGGGCAGCGTCAGCTGTCGTTGAGCCGGTAGACCGCACCGCCAATGTCGACCAGGTACAGCTTCCCGTCGACACCTCGGCCAAACGAGCTGATGGAGTGGTTGGTGTCGATCGGCGCTGGGAGTGACCCACCAGCGACAAAGTCGGCCGGGATGGTCCAGACGAAGCCGGAGCAGAAGTCCCCGAAGATGTACTTGCCGATCATGGTTGCTCCCGGGCGCCGCGAGACATAGCCACCGGTCGTCGATGTGCACGGTGAGCCTGTCGACTGGTTGAACGAATGGGAATACTCCGCGATGGGGAGTGTCTTGCAATTGCTGGTGCAGGGGTTGTTCGTACCCCTCGGATGGCGGCCTTCGAGCGCCGGCCAGCGAAAGTTGATGCCATTGCCGGTCTTGACTCGGTTGATCTCCTCCCAGGTCCCGTCGCCGACGTCGTTGCACCAAAGGCGCCCGTTCATTGGGTCATGCGAGCAGCGCCACGGGTTGCGCAAGCCGAGCGCGAAAACCTCGTCCCTGCCTGCTCGACCCACATACGGGTTCTTGGGCGGGATGCTGTACTTCGCCGATCCGGGAGGGTCAAGCGGGTTGATGCGCAGGATCTTGCCGAGCAGGCTGTTCCTGTTCTGGGCATTGTTCGGGTTACTGGCGCCATCACCGGTCGCGATGTAGAGCAGGCCTCCCTTGAAATCCATCCAGCCGCCATTGTGGTTGGTGGCGGATGAGTGCTCGATGGTCAGGAGGATCCGTTCGCTGTTCTCGTTGGCATCGTTCGGATCTGACATCGAGCGCCGGTACTCGGCGAAGACCAGGTCGCCGTCGGAAGCCCGCGTATAGAAGACGTAGAAGAGCCGGTTGGACGCGTAGCTGGGGTGGAACGCCAGTCCCAGCAAGCCGCGTTCACCGCCGGTTGATATCTTCGTCGAGATATCCAGGAACGTTCCGATGCCCAGGATCTCGATGTCGCCGCCCTGCTCGACGACGAACAGACGGCTATCCCCGGCATGAGTGAGATAAACCGGGCTACTTAACCCGCCCTGTACGAGGGTCTCATTCAGGGTCCCGGCCGACGCGCCAGCCGGCATCGACGTGGCGATGAGGCCGGCAACTGTGAGCGCGACCCCGACTCGACGAATGACTGCGGCTCTAAGTGGACGAGAGGACATACGGCACCCATGCTCGTGAACCCGGCGTTCTGACGGTAACACGCGAGGCGCCTCGGACGTGTGGTGCTGTGCCGCCCGACAACGACTCTCGACGTGAAACAGGCGCGTCACGGCACCGGCCAGGACCATGGTGGACTGATGGGCGTGTGTCGGTCAGCATTCGCATCGCACGATGACGCGATCCCACCGCCGCAGGCACCGCCAGGGCACTACCGACCCCAGCCCGGCCACGCGTGAGTTCCATGTTTCGCGTGCGGCGCGCGACCGTTACGCCTTCGACGAGGCGCTCTTCGGCCTGACCGGAAATGTCGTTTTCGCTAACTACGCGGCGGCGCGTCGCTTTGCCCAGAAGATGAACGAGCAGCGCGACCTCGCCGCCGATCCGGGCGCAGCCGTTCGCGCGGGCGACATCAGCGCCATGGGGCTCGTCGACGAGATCCTCCACTTCGTCGTCGAGCTCTACCGACGCGAGCGTAATCCAGAGGCCATCTCGGACGCCCTGTCCGCGCTCAGCGAGCGCATTCCGCCGCAGACGCTCGAGGCCACCCTGGCCTCGTTCGCCGAACATTTCCCCGCCATCGCGGCCTATCGGGATGAGTTGTCAGCCGAGGAGTACCTCGGCGGCGAGACGGACGGAACGCCGAACCGCGAGATCGTCCTCGAAGAGCTGCTGCTGCTGTGGCTGGCAAACACGAACGAGGGTTTCGCACCCCACGAAGAGCTGTTCGACGACGCGCCGCTCGAGGATGGCAGCGCTTACCAGCGCGTCATCCGAGAGCTGGCTGCCTGGTTCAAGACCCAGCCCGCATTCGGGCCAGAGGGCGAGGACCTCGTGAGTCTCCTCCGACGGCCAGCTCTGGAGGGAGGCGGGACGCTAACCGAGCAGCTGCGCTGGATAGCAGCGAAGTGGGGCTTCGCGGCCGAAAAGTTCGGCAATCGCCTGCTGGTGAGCCTGGATGTCCTGGCCGAGGAGGAGCGCGCCACGTGGATGCGCTTCAACGCTACCCAGGGCGGAGCCGCTGACGCCGCCGCCGCCGGCAGGGATTCCGATGCCGCGGCCCTGCACGGCTTTGGCGAGCTCGATGCTGAGACGGAGCGGTTCAGCCACGACCTCGACTGGATGCCGCGCGTGGTTCTCCTGGCCAAGAGCACCTACGTGTGGCTCGACCAGCTCAGTCGCGCACATGGTCGCGCGATCTGGCGGCTCGACCAGATCCCGGACGACGAGCTCGACACCATCGCCGCGCGCGGATTCACCGGCTTGTGGCTGATCGGTCTATGGGAACGCAGCCTGGCCTCGCGCGAGATCAAGCAGTTGC